>JBQGDS010000077.1:0-2307 GCA_052039185.1 Flavobacterium sp. | reverse complement strand
GCTTTATACTTCGGTTTTGACTATTTCAGGAAGCGTAAAAAAGCGAACAGCTAAATAACTCTTTATTTTCTTTAGTTTCTCGTCCATCAACTACAACAAATGATTCTCCTTCATCCTACATATTTCCCGTCCATCAGCCATTTTGTGGCTATGGTTAAAGCTGATTCGATAACTTTTGAAGTGGAAGACAATTTCCAGAAGCAGACCAACAGGAACCGTATGTATATTTACAGCCCTAATGGAATACAGCTTCTGAATATACCTTTGAAACATAATAAGGAAGGTAACCACCAGAAGTTTAAGGACACAAAAATTGAAGATGCTTTTGACTGGCAGAAACAGCATTTTAAGTCGCTTGAGGCTGCTTACAGGACTTCTCCCTTCTTCGAGTATTTTGAAGACGATATAAGGCCTGTGTTCGAGAAAAAACATGTGTATATGATGGACCTGAATTTTCAGATACTTGAAATACTCTCGGGCTGTCTTGGTATCGAGCTATCATATAATAAAACTGCAGAGTATTTTCACGAGGTTCAGGACATGGAAGATTACCGCTACCTGGCTAATGGCAAAAAAGACGTTTCGCAGTTTGAGCCTTACACAAAGGTTTTTGAAGAAAAGCATGGTTTTATAAATAACCTGAGTATACTTGACCTGTTATTTAATGAAGGGCGATATGCCCTTGATTACCTGAAAAAACAATCGCTGTAATTATTCATTATCCTCACGCTCATATTTCAGGCGTGTCATAACCGGGAAATGATCTGAATTTACAAAGTTTTTAAAGGTCCTGTATTCTTTTACTTCAATATTCTTATCGGTAAACACATAATCTATCCGGGCCGGGTAGTACTTGTAATTATATGACTTACCAAAACCTTTGCCGGCTTCTTCAAACGCATCTTTCATCTTGCCTTTTACGCTCCTATATACGTATGAAAACGCACTGTTATTTAGGTCCCCGCATATAATCATCGGGTGTTTGCATTCATTCTTATGCTGCTGAATGAGTTCGGCCTGGTGCTGCTGCTCCTTGAATGCAGAACTTAGCCTTTTAAAAATAACCTTTGATTTTTCCTCATCTATTTTTTCATGTATATCAGGGCTTATCTTTATTGACTGCATGTGCATACTGTATACACGTATGGTATCTTTACCTTTTTTTATGTCAGCAAAAATCACGTTGTTATCACTTTTAGGAAACGGTATGCTGCCACTGTTCACAATGGGAAACTTGGTAAATATTGCCTGCCCTAACTTGGCATTGTTATGCTCATTGGCATAAATATATTTATAACGGTACTGCCCGAAATTTACATCTTTACGGGGCGTATATTCCTGAAAGCAAAGTACATCAGGCTTATGCTCTTTTACAAATGCTACTATACTGTCAGGCACGCCTTCGCGAGGAAGCCAGTCATACAGGTTAAAAAGGCGTACGTTATAGCTCATCAGGGTAAAATCGGCATTTTCCTTTTCAGCATTTTTACCCGAAAATTTATAGAACTTGCTAATGAACGTTACACCCAGTAAAAGCACTATCCCTGAAAGAAGCATCTGCCTTTTAAGCTGAAACAACCAATAAAGGAAAAACAGGAAATTAAGCACCAGCATGAGTGGCAGCACAAGCGTAAATACCGACAGTATCGGGAACAATTTAGGAGCAAGGAACGGCAGGAAATAAGCAATGAACGTCAATACAGTAAGTACTATATTGAAGAAGAACATCATTTTATTAAACAATGAAAGCTTTTTCATCTGCCTGGGGGATTGCTATCCAAATCTAAAACATTATTTGTTATTCCCTGCCCTGAACAGGAAATCTTTTTCCTCTTTGGTAAGGCTGTCATAACCCGACTTACTGATCTTATCCAGAATATCATCAATCTGCTTTTGGGTCAGGTCTTTTTCTTTTTTTGCAGGTTTTACGGGCTGTGTAGTATTACGATGTACTTTTTTAAACGGTGTACTTTTACGCGGTTTAAAAAGATTGGTAAAAAAATCAAGAATTGCGGTAACGCCTCTGCTCAGGTCGGTTCCGTTTTGCAGCAGCTTGATGTAGATATAACCAAACAGCGCACCTCCCAAATGTGAGATATGTCCGCCTGTATTGTCCACCGATGCATAGATAAGGTCGATCACTAAAAAGAATAAGGCAATGTGCCATAATTTTACAGTACCTATAAGGATGAGCCTTACTTCATAATAGGGCGCATAAACTGCTGTGGCAAATAATATCGCCATAATTGCAGCCGAAGCGCCAACCATACCTGTTTGTATACCTGCTAATGCAGGCAGTGTATTATA
>JBQGDS010000076.1:0-10127 GCA_052039185.1 Flavobacterium sp. | reverse complement strand
TCTCGAACCTCGAAACCTGCCCTTTCACGTGAAAGACCGCCCGGTCCAAGTGCAGAAAGCCTACGCTTGTGGGTAATCTCGGCAAGAGGGTTAGTCTGGTCCATAAACTGCGACAGCTGGTTGGTACCGAAGAACGAGTTGATAACCGACGACAATGTTTTAGCATTGATAAGGTCGATTGGTGTAAACACCTCATTATCCCTCACGTTCATACGCTCCCTTATAGTCCTTGCCATACGGGCAAGACCTACACCAAACTGAGCAGAAAGCTGTTCGCCCACAGTCCTAACACGACGGTTAGAAAGGTGGTCAATATCATCAATCTCAGCCTTAGAGTTAATAAGCTCAATAAGATACTTAACAATCGTAATGATATCCTCTTTGGTAAGCACCTGCTTATCCATAGGAATATCAAGACTAAGCTTTTTGTTCATCCTGTAACGGCCTACTTCACCAAGATTGTAGCGCTGGTCAGAGAAGAACAATTTATCTATAATGCCTCGAGCAGTTTCCTCATCAGGTGGTTCTGCATTACGCAGCTGACGGTAAATATGCTCTACGGCTTCTTTTTCAGAGTTAGTAGGGTCTTTTTGTAAAGTATTGTGGATAATGGCATAATCAGCCTGGTTGTTATCCTCTTTATGAAGCAGGATCGATTTCACATTAGCCTCAATGATCTCTTCAACATTGTCTTTGTCAATGATGGTGTCACGGTCTAATATGATCTCGTTACGCTCAATAGAAACCACCTCGCCTGTATCCTCGTCCACAAAATCCTCATGCCATGTATTCAATACACGCGCGGCAAGCCTCCTGCCAATATATTTTTTAAGACCTGTTTTTGACACTTTGATCTCTTCAGCAAGGTCAAATATTTCAAGGATATCCTTATCACGCTCAAAACCAATAGCGCGGAACAGCGTAGTTACTGGAAGCTTTTTCTTCCTGTCTATATACGCATACATCACATTATTGATATCGGTAGCGAATTCAATCCAAGAACCTTTGAAAGGTATTACCCTTGCAGAGTATAATTTTGTTCCATTAGCATGGAATGACTGGCCGAAGAAAACACCCGGAGACCTGTGCAGCTGTGATACTACCACACGCTCAGCACCGTTGATAACAAATGTACCGCTTGGCGTCATGTATGGGATTGTACCCAGGTAAACGTCCTGTACAATGGTTTCAAAATCTTCATGTTCAGGGTCAGTACAATATAGCTTCAGCCTTGCTTTAAGCGGCACGCTGTATGTAAGTCCCCTGTCAATACATTCTTCAATTGTATATCTTGGCGGATCAACAAAGTAATCAAGGAACTCCAGTACGAACTGATTTCTTGTATCAGTAATCGGAAAGTTTTCCATGAAGGTGTTATAAAGACCTTCGTTGCCTCGCTCATCGGATTTGGTTTCCAACTGGAAAAAATCCTTAAACGATTTTACCTGAATATCAAGGAAATCCGGGTAAGCAGGAATATTTTTGGTTGAGGCAAAATTTAATCTTTCAGTCTGATTTGTTATCATCAATGGACAAAATTTTGATTAAAATAATTTAAAAATGGACGTATAAATGTTATTATACGAAAAATGGTTTAGGCCTTTGAGAGTTCTTCTCAAGGCCTAAACCTAAGGTTTTAAACCGGGGTAAGCTTATTTAAGCTCAACTACTGCACCAGCTTCTTCAAGAGCTTTCTTAAGGCCTTCAGCCTCATCTTTAGAAACGCCTTCTTTCACGTTTTGCGGAGCACCGTCAACTAGGTCTTTAGCTTCTTTAAGACCAAGGCCTGTTAGTTCTTTTACAGCTTTAACTACTGCAAGTTTAGAAGCACCAGCATCTTTAAGAACTACAGTGAATTCAGTTTGCTCAGCAGCAGCAGGAGCATCACCACCACCTACAGGGCCAGCCATAGCTACAGCAGCAGCTGCAGGCTCAATGCCATACTCGTCTTTTAGTATTGTAGCAAGTTCGTTAACTTCTTTAACTGTAAGGTTAACAAGTTGCTCTGCGAATTGTTTCAAATCTGCCATTTTTTCTATCGTTTTAAATAGTTTGTAATATATAATTTATTAAGTGCGTACTCGCGTTGGGTGTTATCTTTCAGATAACGTTTTAACAAGACCTGCAATAGTGCTTCCACCTGATTTAAGTGCAGAAACAACATTTTTAGCAGGAGACTGAAGAAGGCCGATGATTTCGCCGATAACTTCTTCTTTAGATTTAAGCGCTACAAGAGCGTCAAGCTGGTTGTCTCCGGTAAATACAGCCTCGTATATGTAAGCTCCTTTAAGCACAGGCTTATCAGATCTTTTACGGAATTCTTTGATAACTTTTGCAGGAGCATTACCATTCTCAGCAATAAGAATAGCTGTGTTACCTTTAAGAACTGACGGAAGTTCGCCGTAATTGTTCTCAGAAGTTTCCATAGCTTTCTCAAGCAGGGTATTCTTTACTACCTCAAGTTTGATGTCTGCTTTAAAGCAAGCTCTCCTCAAGTTAGAAGTAGTCTCTGCATCAAGTCCTGAGATATCTGCAACATAAACCACGTTAGTGCTTGATAACTGTGCAGTTAAATCTTCAATAACTCTTGATTTTTCTTCTCTGGTCATAATAAATATTTTTAACTACCAATTATACCGCTTTAGGATCTAAAGCTATAGCAGGGCTCATAGTAGAAGAGATATGGATACTCTTGATATATGTACCTTTTGCTGCAGTTGGTTTTAATTTTATCAATGTTTGAATAATTTCGTGAGCGTTCTCAGTAATCTTATCAGCATCAAAAGATACTTTACCGATTCCTGCGTGAACGATACCGGTTTTGTCAACTTTAAAGTCAATTTTACCAGCTTTCACTTCCTGAACAGCTTTACCTACTTCCATAGTAACTGTACCTGTTTTTGGGTTTGGCATAAGGCCGCGAGGACCAAGTATCCTACCTAAAGGACCAAGCTTACCCATTACAGCAGGCATAGTGATGATAACATCAACATCAGTCCAGCCGTCTTTTATTTTCTGAAGGTAATCGTCTAAACCTACGTGGTCAGCACCTGCAGCTTTAGCTTCCGCCTCTTTATCAGGTGTAACAAGCGCAAGCACCCTTACATCTTTACCTGTACCGTGAGGAAGCGTTACAACGCCCCTTACCATCTGGTTCGCTTTTCTTGGATCAACACCAAGACGAACTGAGATGTCAACAGACTCATCAAATTTTGCAGAAGCAACTGTTTTGATCAATGCAGAAGCATCTTTCAGAGAATACAGCTTGTTCTTTTCAATTTTTGAAGCAGCCTCTTTCTGTTTTTTTGTCAATTTTGCCATGTCTTCTTTTTCTTTTTAGATTAAAAAGGAGCTGCTCCTGTTACTGTTATACCCATAGACCTTGCAGTACCGGCAACCATGCTCATTGCTTTCTCCAGTGTGAAAGCATTAAGGTCCGGCATTTTGTCTTCAGCAATAGTCCTGATCTGATCCCAGCTAACACTAGCTACTTTTTTACGGTTTGGCTCACCAGAACCGCCTTTTAGCTTAGCAGCTTCCAGCAACTGAATAGCAGCCGGTGGCGTTTTAACAACAAAATCGAAAGATTTGTCTTTGTACACAGTAATTTGTACTGGTAAAACTTTTCCGGGCTTATCTTGTGTCCTAGCATTGAACTGCTTACAGAACTCCATGATATTAACGCCCGCAGCTCCCAAAGCAGGTCCAACCGGTGGAGACGGATTCGCAGCACCTCCCTTAACTTGTAGTTTAACTACTTTACTAATTTCTTTAGCCATTTCTTTTAAAGATTAGCACATCTTCAGTTGGAAGCGAGGATGTGATTTTTATAATAAGTGTAACAAAAATTATACTTTTTCAACCTGCATAAAGCTCAATTCAAGTGGTGTTTTCCTTCCGAAAATCTTCACCATTACCTCAAGCTTACGCTTTTCTTCGTTAACCTTTTCAACACTGCCGTTAAAGCCGTTGAAAGGCCCGTCAATAACCTTAACCGTTTCTCCAACTGTGTAAGGTATTGCAACGTTATCAGTTTTTACCGAAAGCTCATCTACCTTGCCCAGCATCCTGTTTACTTCAGAAATACGAAGCGGCACAGCATCCCCTCCTTTTGTTTCACCAAGAAAACCGATAACTCCGGTAATTGACTTGATGATGTGAGGTATTTCTCCGGTAAGGTTAGCCTCTATCATTACATATCCAGGAAAGTAAACCCTGTCTTTACTGATTTTTTTCCCGTCACGCACCTGTACAACTTTTTCAGTTGGGACAAGCACCTGCGAGATATAGTCAGCCATACCAAGCCTGTTTATTTCAGTTTCAATATAGTTCTTTACTTTATTTTCCTGACCGCTTACCGCTCTTACCACATACCATTTTTTGACATTGTTATCAGTCATTGCAAAAAATTAATTTATTAAGAAACTATATATGTTTTGCACAAGTACTTCGAAACCACTATCGATACCGAAAGTAAGAAGTGAAAATACTATTGAAAAAACTGCAACAATAATAGTAAGGCGTTGTACTTCTGCCCATTCCGGCCAGGTAACATTTGTTTTTAGCTCAGCAAATGCTTCCGATATGTAATTAGTAACCTTCATTGTATTTTGTTTTTGCACGGGTGGAGGGATTCGAACCCCCATCAACGGTTTTGGAGACCGCTATTCTACCCTTGAACTACACCCGTTTGTTTAAAAGCCGGCTGATACCTAAATACCAGGCCGGCTTTTTATATTTAATCTATTGATTAGTCTAGGATTTCAGTAACCTGACCAGCACCTACTGTACGACCACCCTCACGGATAGCGAAACGAAGACCTACGCTAAGAGCGATTGGGCTAAGTAGCTGCACTTCGATAGTAAGGTTATCACCAGGCATAACCATCTCAACACCAGCAGGTAGAGAAATTGTACCAGTTACGTCAGTTGTACGAACGTAGAACTGAGGACGGTAGTTGTTATGGAATGGAGTGTGACGACCACCTTCTTCTTTCTTAAGGATATAAACCTCAGCTTTGAATTTAGCGTGTGGCTTAACTGATCCCGGCTTGATAATAACCATACCACGACGGATATCAGCTTTATCAATACCACGAAGTAGAAGACCTACGTTATCTCCAGCCTCACCCCTATCAAGGATTTTACGGAACATCTCAACACCAGTAATTGTAGAAGTAAGCTTCTCAGCACCCATACCGATGATTTCAACAGCGTCACCAGTGTTAGCAACACCTGTTTCGATACGACCTGTAGCAACAGTACCACGACCAGTGATTGTGAATACATCTTCAACAGGCATAAGGAATGGCTTCTCAACGTCACGAACAGGAAGTTCGATCCACTCATCAACAGCAGCCATAAGTTGCATTACTGTATCAACCCACTTTGGCTCACCGTTAAGCGCACCAAGAGCAGAACCCTGGATTACAGGACCATTATCACCATCATACTGATAGAAAGAAAGTAGATCACGGATTTCCATTTCAACTAACTCAAGAAGCTCAGCATCATCAACCATATCCACTTTGTTCATGAATACAACCATTCTTGGAACACCAACCTGGCGACCTAGAAGGATGTGCTCACGAGTTTGAGGCATAGGACCATCTGTAGCAGCAACCACAAGGATAGCACCATCCATCTGAGCAGCACCTGTAACCATGTTCTTAACGTAATCCGCGTGACCTGGACAGTCAACGTGAGCGTAGTGACGGTTAGCAGTAGCATATTCTACGTGTGAAGTATTGATAGTAATACCCCTTTCTTTTTCTTCAGGAGCGTTATCGATCTGATCGAAAGATTTTGCTTCAGAAAGACCAGCATCAGCCAAAACTTTAGTAATAGCTGCTGTAAGAGTAGTCTTACCGTGGTCAACGTGCCCAATTGTACCAATATTCAAGTGGGGTTTGGAACGATCAAAAGTTTCCTTTGCCATGATTTAATAATTTAATCTTAGTTATATAATTAGTGTTCAAATTCAAAAAACTTGAGCCAATGACGGGATTTGAACCCGTGACCTCTTCCTTACCAAGGAAGCACTCTACCCCTGAGCTACACCGGCAAACATCAGCTATTCAGTACTTAAAATAACTTATTGTGGGGAGAGCAGGATTCGAACCTGCGAAGGTTTCCCAACGGATTTACAGTCCGTCCTCGTTGGCCGCTTGAGTATCTCCCCTAACCTTTTAATACAATAAAATGCAAGAACTAAAAATCCGTTGCCTTTTGAGCCGATGGAGGGACTCGAACCCACGACCTGCTGATTACAAATCAGCTGCTCTAGCCAGCTGAGCTACACCGGCAACTTTAAAATAAAAAGTCCGCTATTTCTAACGGACTGCAAATGTATATATTTTATTTTTTAATCAAAACATTTTTGATATTTTTTTTCCTGTTATGACTTTGCGCTTACTTTCTGCTTTCTTTTCATTAATAAACGCTCCATAGAATCGGCTGCTAATACTACCGCCTCTTCAAATGTTTTACACTGCTTCTTGACTATAAATTCATCACCCGGCACATTTACCTTCAGCTCGGCTATCTTATTTACCTTAGCACTTGTATTATCAACTTTGAAAAACACATCCGAAAAAACCACCCTGTCATAATACTTATCCAGCTTATTTAAGCGATCCTGAACATAACCAACAAGTTTTCTGTCAACCGTAAAGTTAACTGCATGCACATTTACTCTCATAACACTAAAATTAAAAAATTGAACTTACGAATTATTACGGCCGCGAGGATGCGCATCTCCATATACCTTTTTAAGTTCAGCAAGGCTGCTGTGTGTATATATCTGGGTAGATGAAAGGCTGGCGTGCCCCAATAATTCTTTAACTGAATTTAAGTCGGCCCCGTTATTAAGAAGATGGGTTGCAAATGTGTGCCGCAAAACGTGTGGGCTCTTCTTAACCTTAGCGGAGACAACACTAAAGTAACAATTTATTAATCTATATACAAAAGTTTCGTTAAGTTTTCGTCCTTTAGAGGTCAAAATTAACATCTCAGGATCCTCAATGTTTTGAAGGCATTGTCTTTCTGTAAGATACTTCTTTATAAGATCTGCAGTACAATCAAGAACAGGAATGATACGCTCCTTATTACGCTTACCCAGCACCTTTAAGGCCCTGCTACCGGAATCATAATTATTAAGCCTTAAACCTATCAGCTCTGCACGGCGCATACCGGTAGTATACAAAAGCTCAATAATAAGCCTGTCGCGCAGGCCGTCATAATCTTCCGGATACTCTATTACAGATACAACATCATTAAGCTCCTGTTCAGAAAATGGCACTTGTACTTTTTTTGCCGTTTTTAGCGACTTATATTTTTGCATAGGACTTACCTCCACCTGTTTTACTTTTAGTAAAAACTTATAGAACGATTTCAGCGACGACATTTTCCTGTTAACCGAACTGTTTGCCATACCACCATCAACCAGACTTACAATCCAGCTCCGAACCATACTGTACGAAACTTCCTCAAGCGTTGCACCATCATCATGACTCTTTATAAATTCTTCAAAAGAATTTATATCATCAATATAAGCACGCAGGGTAAGCAGGGAATAGTTTTTTTCCCTGTGCAGATATTCAGTATATGCTTTTTTATTATCAACCATAAATAAAAAACCGTTAACAGCAAAGTTATACTTTTCTGCTAACGGTTAGTATTTAAATCCAAAAAATACTAGTTCTCTAACGAGTCTCTTAGTCCCTGGATATAAGCTGCTTTTTGTATTTCAGCCCTCCTTGATACAGATGGCTTTATGAAAGCCTGACGCCTCCTTAGCTGACGAACAACTCCGGTTTTATCAAATTTCCTCTTGTAGCGCTTTAGAGCCCTATCAATATTTTCTCCGTCTTTAATTGGTATAATTAACATAGTATGACACCTCCTCTCATTAAGGCTGCAAATGTATTACTATTATTTTGTTATCCAAACTATATTGTTATTTATTTTACCGACCATACCGTATACCCGTGTGGCGGCGCCTGTATCTTCACCCATGAATCAACCTGCGTGGTTGGCTCCCAGCCGGAATTGCCTGTATAATCTTTAATAACTGTATTACTCCAGTTAGTGTCAACCCAGCGTTCCTGCCATGAGTTACTGTTATTTATATATACTATGAGCCCCGGATCGCCATTACGCCTCGCTACATATTCATCGTTATCTGCATACAGATAGCTTGTATTACCGGAAGCCTTATTATTATGTATCCATATAAGGTTGTTGAGTTTATTTTTATCCAGCCATTCTTCGTAATCACGATAAAAAACACATGGGTAACCTTCATGCGTCAGGATATATGCATAGGCTAAAAGTTTACCATTGTAAATCTCATCAGTATCATGATTGGCTACAAAAGTTACTGCCCTGTAAGGATTGCGTTTCAGGAGCATATCGCCGTTCAGTTGTGTAAGATCGTTGTTTGCAAATGCATCACGCATTTTATAATAACAGGCAAAATCAAAAGCGCTGGCTTCGGCACTATTTGCCCAAGCCTCAAGTGTAGCGGCATTACCATCCCAATACTCGCCCACCGTAAATCCTCCTACTGCATTTTTAAAGTTTTTAACCACCCATGGGTCAAATCCTTTAACCATATCAAAACGCCAGCCGTCAAAACCCATATTGTTTTTATAGTACTTTGCAATAGAGTTACTGTTGTTGTATAGCCAATCCTGCACATATGTTTTATCGTGACACAAATCAGGATACCCGCCGAATGTTCCGGCATCAGAAGCATGCACATCATTTGGATGGAAATCATTATATGAACGCGCAAACATACCTGACGCAGGCTGAAAATCAGTCCAGGTATTGCCACCGGTGTAAGGATTATATTGCGACGCGCCGCCACTACTGTGATTAATAACAATATCAGCTATAACACTAATATTATTATTATGTGCCGTAGATATGAGCGACTGGATTTCTGTAAGCGACCCGAAACGCGTTTCGACATTCCCCATTTGGTTATAACTACCAAAATCAAAATAGTCAAAAGGATCATAGCCCATTGAATATCCTCCGCTCTGGCCCTTGGTGGCCGGCGGAAGCCATATGGCATCAATTCCTGCCGCTGACCATGACGGCACTTTGTTGCTAATGGTATTCCACCAGGTACCGCCGCCTGGAACATCCCAATAGAAAGCCTGCATCATAACTTTAGTACCGGCTGACCTAGCTGTAGAATATGCATTTCTAGTCATGACTGCTTCTGAAGGATCACCCTCTTTGATGTCAGCTTCATTACTGCAGGCCAGAAACATTGCTGCCGCGAAAAAAGTAAGTATATATTTCATAACTAAAAGGTTTTGATTATGAAATAATTTAGAGATATATCGTTTTCGTAAAATCGTTTTTAAGAAAGCTTTAACACTACAACGTTATAATTAACAGCGTGGTAGAATAAAAAAGAGCTTTCTTTAAGGGAAAGCTCTTTTTGTAGTATTTATAATTTAGATATTAGCTTTTCATCAGGTTTCTTGAAATAACTAATTTCTGGATTTCGGTTGTACCCTCGCCTATTGTACAAAGTTTTGAATCACGGTAAAACTTTTCTACCGGATAATCCTTAGTATAGCCATAACCGCCATGTATCTGTACAGCTTCATTAGCTACCTTCACACACACTTCAGACGAGTACATTTTAGCCATTGCCCCCATAGTGGTAACCGGCTTATGATTGTTTTTAAGATATGCAGCCTTGTGCAGCAACAGCTCTGAAGCCTCAATTTCGGTTGCCATATCGGCAAGCTTAAAGCCTATGCCCTGGAAATGGCCTATTGGCTGGCCAAACTGATGCCTTTCTTTTGAATATTTCAAAGCTGCTTCATAAGCGCCTTTTGCAATACCTAACGAAAGAGCACCAATTGATATCCTTCCGCCATCAAGTATTTTCATAGCCTGGATAAAACCTTCGCCTACTTCGCCAAGACGGTTGGCATCCGGCACGCGGCAGTTATCAAAAATCAGTTCAGCAGTTTCACTGGCACGCATACCCAGCTTATCTTCTTTTTTACCGCTGCTAAAGCCCGGCATACCTTTTTCAAAAACAAAGGCTGTCATACCGCGAGAGTCGCCCTTTTCACCTGTACGTACAATAACCACAG
>JBQGDS010000075.1:0-4239 GCA_052039185.1 Flavobacterium sp. | reverse complement strand
GCGGGTTCATCTTTTATTTTTTCAAGCAGCTTGTAACTGCTGAAGTAAGCAATAAGTATAAAAACAATATCTGATAAGATAGCGCCAATATCAAAGGCTACAGCTGCTTTAAAGCCTTTAACAACACTTGTTTCCAGGAGTACAAAAAATACTGCCCCGGGCATAATGCTCAAAATAAAGCCAATGGGTATGGCTGCTAAAATATCGTCAATCATTTACGGAATTTAATTAACGCGCAAGTTACCATTTTTAAACTGAACGTTAAGTAAAAATTAATTCCTGATATCTATATTACCGCCCGCTGTGGTCTTTTTATTTACCTGTTTCGGGTTTCCGAAAATATCAATATTACCACCTGCTCTAACCTTGGCATCAACAAGATCGGTAGCGTTTACATAGGCATTACCGCCCGCATTAACCGTAACTTCTGTTTGAGCTGTTTTAAGGTTTTTACCTTTAAGGATTCCTCCGGAAGTAATGGTAATACTCTGGCTTGCCGCTTTGCCCGATACTTCAATTTCGCCGCCTGTGTGCGCTTTACACTGTACCTTCTGTACATCAACCGGTACTTTTATCTTTGCGCCTTCCTTAGCATTAAGTACTATTGATGTTATTTTAAAAGTAGCATCAGATACTACATAGGCACCTTCACTTGCTTCAATTTCGTCAATAAACTTATAGTATATAGTAGCGGTAATATCATCGCCTTTAAGTGATTTTGAGAATTTCATTTTAACTTTAAGGTCGTTGTTCTTGGTAACAACTTCTACATCTTCAGCATTAGTACCTTTAATAACAATTCTGTTTTCGTTTGCTTTTACAAGCTTAACGCTGATTTTATCAAATACCCTGACTTTAGAAAAATCGCTTAAGTTTTTGGTGATTTCCTGCGCTGATGCACTGACTGCTATTGCTATAAAAGCCAGTATAAAAAACTTTTTCATGATTATTTATTTTTGATTGTTGATGATTATTATTTCTTATTCGTTCTTTCTTAAATATTGGAAGTCAAGCTGTTTCTTGACAAGGTCGGCATTTTTAACCTTCACATATACTTCGTCACCCAGCTGTAATACATTATGAGTCGTTTCGCCAACAAGTGCATACTGCTTTTCGTCAAACGTGTAATAATCGTCTTTTATTTCGCGTATCCGGCACATGCCTTCACATTTGTTCTCTATAATTTCAACATATATACCCCATTCGGTAACACCCGATATTACACCTAAAAACTCTTCATCTTTATGGTCCAGCATGTATTTAACCTGCATGTATTTTATACTGTCACGTTCAGCATTGGCAGCCAGGTTTTCCATGGTTGACGAATGTGCACATTTTTCTTCATATACATCAGCATCAACTGATTTTCCACCGTCAAGGTAATATTGTAACAGCCTGTGTGCCATAACATCAGGGTAACGGCGTATGGGCGAAGTAAAATGCGAATAGTAGTCGAAAGCCAGGCCGTAATGCCCAATGTTATCAGTAGAATATTTCGCCTTGCTCATACTCCTGATGGTTAATGTATCTACCAGGTTCTGCTCTTTTTTACCATGTACATCCGTTAGTAAGGTATTGATGGATTTAGCCATAGCTTCCTTAGAACGGAAGTTAATGTTATACCCAAACTTAGAGATAACAGTCTGCAGGTTAATCAGTTTGTCTTCATCCGGTTCATCGTGAATACGGTATACAAATGTTTTATTTTGCTTCCCTATAAATTCACCTACTTTCCTGTTGGCTAATAGCATAAACTCTTCAATAAGCTTGTTGGAATCTTTAGCTTCCTTAAAATAAACACCTACCGGCTCTGCCTGTTCATTCAGGTTAAACTTCACTTCAACCTTATCAAATGATATTGCCCCGTTAGCCAAACGCTTACGTCGCATTATTTTAGCCAGCTGATCCAGTTTTAATACTGCTTCCTGAATTTTATCACTAACAATATACTCCTGCCCGGTTAGTGACAGTTCCTGAGGTATGGTATTTCCTTTGGTTTCAATAATATGCTGCGCTTCCTCATAAGCAAAACGCTGATCAGAATAAATAACCGTACGGCCAAACCATTGGTTTACAACTTCAGCTTTATCATTGATCTGAAAAATAGCAGAGAATGTATATTTCTCTTCATTCGGACGTAAGGAACATGCAAAATTTGATAATGTTTCCGGAAGCATTGGCACTACCCTGTCTACCAGGTAAACCGAAGTGGCACGGTTGTAAGCTTCCTCATCCAAAATTGTTCCTTCCTGCACATAATGCGAAACATCGGCAATATGTATACCTATTTCATAATTACCATTCTGCAGTTTTTGGAACGATAATGCATCATCAAAATCCTTCGCATCACGAGGGTCAATGGTAAATGTAAGTACATCACGCATATCTCTTCGTCTTGCAATCTCTTCCGGATGAATATCAGTATCCAGCTTTTGTGCAAAAACTTCCACATCTATAGGGAAATCATATGGCAATCCATATTCAGCCAGTATGGCATGCATTTCGGTATTATGCTCGCCCGGCTTACCCAGAACCTGTAGTACCTCACCAAAAGGACTATCGGCTTTTGCAGGCCAGTCTTCTATCTTAACAAGTACCACATCACCATTTTCAGCCTCTCCAAGCTTGTTTTTCGGAATAAAGATGTCTGTATACATTTTTGGGTTTGCAGTGCTCACAAACGCAAAATTCTTCTGTATATCAATTACACCTACAAACTCGGTCTTGAACCTTTCAATAATTTCAACTACTTCAGCTTCCGGTTTCCTGCCCCTCCTGCGATTGTAGATATATACTTTTACCTTATCCTTATCCAGCGCCTTATTCAGGTTATTGGTAGGAATAAAAATATCCTCCTCAATTTCGGGTGATACAAAGTACGCCGTTTTACGGGTTGTCATATCAATAGTTCCCTCTACATAATCAGCTTTAGAAATTACCCTGTACTTGCCCCTGTCAACCTCTTCTATCTTTTCTTTTGAAGCCAGATATTTCAGTTCCTTGATTATCTGGTTGCTGCTGTTAGTATCATTAAGCTCCAGTATTGCAGCTATCTGTTTGTAATTAAAGGATTTATTAGGATCTTTAGAAAGTATTTTAAAGATCTTGTGTGAGAAGTCTTTCTCTTTTTTTGCGGATGGTTTTCCGTTCTTCTTGCTCATAATTCATTTCAAAATATGGGTTGAAGTTACAAATTAACAATTGATAAAGCCGAAGTTTTAAATAAATAATAACTTTTCTTACAAGTATTCCTAACACTCACACAATCAAAAAAATCCTATCTTTATAAGAAAGTCCGCACTCATGGAAAAATTTGTAACCGCAGCAGTGTTCAGCTACCCACATGAAATTGCCATAATAAAACACCTGCTGACCGAAGCAGGCCTGCAGTTTGTTTTCGAGAACGAAACAATGGCATCAATTGTTCCCATGTACTCCCAGGCATTGGGTGGCATCAGGCTCAAGGTGCACCCAAACGATCTTGACACTGTACACGAAATACTCCGTAATCTTGAAAATAAAAGTCCGCTTACCGTTGTGTAAGTTTTCAACATTCATTAAAAATAAAAAAAGAAGATTTTTAAAATTAAATTTTTTTTGATGGTTATTATGTAGTGTTGATAAGGCTGAAAACTTTTATGAGGGAAGTTGCTTTTTAATCTTATCAATACTTTTTAAGCAGATGTGAACAATGTTAAGAAAATGTAAACAGCTGTTTTTAAACTTAATTCATTTTTTACGGCACAGGTTATTAACATAGGTTCATTAGTTATTTACAGCTATAATTATTAATAAATAGTCTTGTTAATTACTGTTAATAATTACTGTTAAAAGGCTAATAAGTAAAAGCTAAAAAGTGAGAAATAAATTTGGAAATATTATCCTGGTTTTTGATTAGGAAAAATTTTGATACATTCTAAAAATTTCTTTAATTTTTGATTGAGAAGTTATAAACAATAACTGTTAATTTAAAACATACTGAAAAGCAGGCGGTTCAGAAAAGTATCAACAATTAGATATTTTAACATTTATAATTAATAATATCTTGATTATCAGGGCTAACTCATTGTTAGTGTTTCACATATAAACTTGATACATTTGTGTAAACAATAAACACAACTTTAAAATGAAAATTTCTATTGGTAATGACCACGCCGGGCCTGATTATAAACAGGCAATTGTAAAATACCTTGAGGATAAGGGATTTGAAGTTATTAACCATGGTACCGATACTTTTGA
>JBQGDS010000074.1:0-13078 GCA_052039185.1 Flavobacterium sp. | reverse complement strand
ATCAACATCTACAAAATCGGCTTTTATTTTAGCTCCCGATGTTATGGCAAAACCCCATTTTCCTTTTTTAAGTCCAAATCCTGGCCCTTGTATCTCGAGGTCGGCACGCAGGTTAGTTGGTTCGTTACCTGAAAATATCAGGTTTTCAAAGTCTTTTCCTGATACAATGTCGCCAAAACTGATTTTATTGTTAGCTACATTAGCGCTGAAATTAAATACATTTATCTCGTAATCACTTTTAAGGTTAGCCAGTTCAGCCGGATTTAGCGCCACATTTGTCAGTCCCACCCTTCTGGAAGTGCTGATGCCGGAAAAATGTTCCTGTGCCATAGCACCTGTACAAAAAAGTGAAAACATAAATAGTAAAGGTTTTTTCATATTGTTTGTTTTTGATGTTATAAAGATACAGACTAAAAATAATTTTAACACTATTTTTGTAAAAAATCAAACTGATTTCCAAATTACATCATCAGGAACAGGGGCAATGACCAGTAAGTTTTCTTTAGAAACGGGGTGGGTAAACATTAATTTTCTGGCATGCAGGTGTATACCGCCATCAGGATTGCTACGGTCTGCACCATATTTTAGGTCGCCTTTTATAGGTGATCCGATCGCTGAAAGTTGTGCACGTATCTGGTGATGACGCCCTGTATGCAGATTAATCTCCAGTGCCGTGTAGTTATTCAATTCTTTAATTATAGTATAATCAAGACTGGCTTTTTTACTGTCGGGCACTTCTTTATTATGAGCTTTAGATGTATTGCTTTTTTCATTACGCTTCAGGTAATGTACCAATGTGGCTGAATTTAGTTCAGGCCTTTTTTTCACAACCGCCCAATATGTTTTTTGGGTCTCACGGTTTTTAAACAAATCATTAAGCCTCGTAAGCGCTTTAGATGTACGTGCAAAAACCACAATACCGGTAGTAGGCCTGTCAAGGCGGTGTACTACACCCAGAAAAACTTCTCCGGGTTTGTTATACTTATCTTTAATATATTCCTTTACAACCTCGCTTAGGGGCTTGTCGCCGGTTTTATCACCCTGAACAATATCCCCTACCCGCTTATTTACTACAATAATATGGTTGTCTTCATATAAAACCTGAAGATTGCCTTTATTTGAAACGATTTTCATCTTCAAATTTTAAAAATCGACTAATACTGTTCCTTCTCGCTCGGGAAATCTTTTGATTTTACATCGGCAACATACTGCCCTATTGCCGTAGTCATACCATCATATAAATCCATATACCTTCGCAGGAATCGCGGACTAAACTCATTGTTCATACCCAGCATATCATGTACTACAAGTACCTGGCCATCTACCCCGCCACCGGCGCCAATCCCTATAACCGGAATTGTAAGGCTTTCGGCAACCCTTTGGGCAAGCTTTGCAGGTATTTTCTCAAGTACCACGGCAAAACAGCCTAAGCGTTCCAATAGCTTGGCGTCTTCAATAAGTTTTTCGGCTTCGGCATCTTCCTTAGCACGCACGGTATAGGTTCCAAATTTATAAATAGATTGTGGCGTAAGCCCTAAATGGCCCATAACCGGTATACCGGCATGCAATATCTTTTTAATAGAATCTTTAATCTCACTGCCGCCTTCCAGCTTTACCGCATGTGCACCGCTCTCCTTCATTATCCTGATAGACGAACGGAGCGCCTCTTTAGGGTCTGACTGATAGCTCCCAAAAGGAAGGTCAACCACCACAAGTGACCGTGTTATTGCACGTACTACCGACGAAGCATGATAAATCATCTGGTCAAGGGTAATAGGCAGCGTAGTTTCGTGCC
Organism: Flavobacterium sp.; assembly: GCA_052039185.1. GTDB lineage: Bacteria > Bacteroidota > Bacteroidia > Flavobacteriales > Flavobacteriaceae > Flavobacterium. The sequence goes on along the minus strand of JBQGDS010000074.1, from coordinate 11,283 downwards.
CGGCCATAACATTTGAAGCTGAGTCGCCAACCAATATTACATCAACCCCTGCCGAATCGACAATACGTGCCATAGTAAAATCGTAGGCTGTAAGCATTGATATTTTTTCGCCATTGGCTTTCATATCAATAAGTGTACGAGTGGTTATCCTTTTATAATCTTTTTTAGCTACAGACATAATCGTGTTTTTAGAAGAGGTAAAAGTAGTAAATTGAGTCAATAAACCCACGCAAATCCGCATTTTGTTACACTACTACGTAAAACAACTTTGCTTATAGAAATGTTATTTTAAATACAGTCACTGATTTTAAAACCTAACTTTATTATCATGATGCTAAAATTATACTGATGAGCAAAAAAATTAAGAAGCGTGCCAAAAAATCCAGCGCTAAAAAAAATAAACTTGGTGTAAAGAATTCACTTGTAAATAATATAAATGCCCGCAGGAAAAAGGGAATATCCCGCTCAAAAAAGAAATCAAAGGTTTCTAAAAAATCATATAAGAAAATGAAGAAAAACTGGGGCAGAAAAAAGAAATAGTTCACATTATACTCACAAACTATTTTATCAGCCATGATTATTATCAGGTTTTACGGTTTATGTACATACTACTTTTGGCATGTAATTCAAACACAAAAACCATGAAAAAAATAGTATTTGGCCTTATGGCATTTGCCCTTTTAGGACTTGCCAACGTAAACGCGCAGGAAACAGAAACACAGCAAACACAAGAGTTCAAAAATTGGCAGGTGCGCCTTCGCGGAGTGGGTGTGGTGCCTAATGAAAGCGCTGATATAAAAATTATTGGCGGAGATGCAGCCATATCCAATACATTTATCCCTGAACTGGATTTCTCTTATTTCTTTACCAAAAACTTTGCCGTTGAACTTATACTTGGCACTACAAAACATGATGTACACACTACAGCATCAGACATTAGCGCAATAGGTGGTCCTACAAGCACCAATGTAGACCTGGGAAGTGTTTACCTGTTACCTCCTACCCTTACTGCACAGTACCATTTTTATCCTTTAGGCGATAAAGTATTTAAGCCTTATGTAGGTGCGGGTATTAACTACACTATTTTTTATAATGTAGATGAAGGCAGTACTGTAAAAGATGTAAAATATAATAATGCAATGGGGTATGCACTACAGGCAGGCTTCGACCTTTTTATAAACGACAGGTTTTTTATAAATGTTGATGCAAAACAGATATTCCTTAAAACTGATGTAGAAGTAGATGCATCTAACCTTGCACCAGGATTACGTATTCCGGCAGATGTAAAAATTAACCCGCTTTTACTTGGGTTTGGAGTAGGTATGCGTTTTTAACTAAAAGCAACATAACTAAAAGGGCAGTATCCTTAACCGGGTACTGCCCTTATTTATTTATAGTGATTTGAGTGCTTCGATAAATAAATCAATATCTTCTTTTGTGTTATAGTGGCTAAGCGAAATTCTTAATGATGGTTTCAATATATTGTCCCCGTCAAGTATTTCAGCCAGCACATGCGACGGTTTTATACTTCCTGACTGGCAGGCACTACCACGCGATACCGCAATACCTTTCATATCGAGATGAAATAATATCATTGCTGTTTTATCGGCGGTAAAAGGCAGCAGGATATTTATAATATTGTAAAATGTATTTTCGCCACCATTAGCCTTACACCCTGGAAATTCAGAAGATAGTTTTTCAAGCAGGTATTTTTTAAGTCCAGAAATATGGATTCGCTCTGCTTCAAGATTTTGATAACTTAACTGTAAAGCCTTTGCCATACCGGCTACCTGATGAACACCTTCGGTACCAGCACGCATTCCTTTTTCCTGCTCTCCGCCAAATATCATTTGCTTAAGCGCCGAATTTTTCCTTACAAAGGCAAATCCCACACCTTTAGGACCGTAAAATTTATGTGCACTCGCCGAAAGGAAATCTACAGGCAGGTTTTGCATATCAAAAACTTCTTTTCCTATGGATTGTACCGCATCAGTAAAAAAAAGCGCTTTATACTCATGACAAAGGTTACCTGTTTTTACAAGATCAAGCATTACTCCTGTTTCGTTATTTACATGCATTAAACACACAAGTGTTGGTATATCCTGTTGCAGTAATTGTTCAAGATGAATAAAATCAGGCAATCCTGTTGACGTAAGCTTTACATAATCAACCTGTATATTATATTCTTCACTAACAGCCTCTACGATATTAAGTACGGCATGATGTTCAGTTTTAGAAGTTATAAGGCGTTTTATACCTAAATCACGAACTGCATTCCTCACAATCCAGTTATCAGCCTCGGTACCTCCCGAAGTAAATATTATTTCGCGGGCTTCGGCATTAATAAGCCCTGCAATTATTTTACGCGCAGTTTCGATCACAACACGTGCCGAACGCCCAAAACTGTGTGTTGATGACGGATTACCATAGTTTTGCTCCATTGCACTAACCATTTCTGCAATTACTTCCGGTCGCATGGCTGTGGTTGAAGCGTTATCAAGATATACTTTTTTCATTACTGCAAAATTAAATAAAAACTTAATTGCAGCGTTTTAAAGTTATCGCACAACATTTCGCTAACAGATTAAAAACACTATTTTTGTTGAAAATTACACTGTAATGAAAAAGATCTTGGGACTTATTGCCCTGCTGCTTGTTATGGCATGCGATGACGGCGACATGACATTTAAAACCTTTAATTTCGGCGAAGCATCGGTGCAGTCCTGCGCCACTACAGGAATATTATTTAAAGTAAGCGGCACAGAAGCACTTATACTGGATCTTGATCCGGCTGCCTTTATAAACATACCTACTACACCCGGACCGCCAAGAATAATTACATTAAATAATTCGAACAGGCTTATATACAGGAATTATAACGGTACTGTGGGCAGCGGCACCCTATGCAGTGATTTACCTCCGGCAAGTCCGTCGGTTACGGAAGAATGGGTTGCCTTACCCGGAGGTACAATATCTATAGTTACTTCTGAAAGACGTGATGATAATCAGGTGCTTACAGGTTATAATCACGCCATTACACTTAACAGCATAACTTTTACACGTGGCGAAGAAACTATTATTATTGAAAATAATGTTTACGGCACTTATTCTGAGCCTTTGGATTACAGCTTTAATTTCCTTGATACCAACAGTAACATAAGCATGAGTTTTTGCACACCAAACTCATCTACTGTTTTTAGGGTAGTAGGCAATGAGTCGCTATTATTAAGCCTTGAGCCAGGTTCCTTCGCTAATGTGGCAGGCACTCAGCCTCTTATAGATTTAGCTAATACTGCAGATGCCAATACTGTTATTTTTACCAAATATGCGTCAGCTGCATCTACTGGTATTTTCTGTGATTTCCCGCCTCCGGTAATCAATATTACAGGGCAATGGTTCGCTACTTCTGGCCAGGTTAAAATTGTAACTACCGGAATAAATAGTGACACGGCTTTTGAACATACTGTTTATCTTGTAAATGCGGTGTTTACGAATACCGCCAACGAAACAATAACTGTGAAAAACGGAACAAACCCCGAATACAGGTTAGGAAAGTATATAACAACTCCATAAAATGAAAGCAGCTTTACAGCTGCTTTTTTTATCGGCCTGGATTTTGTTTTATATAAACCTCTGTTGCACCAAGACCGTACTTTTGGTAATTGGCGTCCTGAAAAGTAATGTTATCATACCTCCCCAGCAAAAAATCCAGTTCAGCTTTCAGTATACCTTCGCCTACGCCATGTATAAATACAATTTTTGGTATGCGGTTGCGCATGGCAAACTCAAGCTGGCGTTGCGCGGTTTCTGTTTGAAGGGTAAGAATATCGTAATTAGACATTCCTCTTTTATTAGGTACAAGTTTTTCAATATGCAGGTCAATTTCCATCACTACTTCGTCCTTTCGTGATTTTTTTTCTTTTACAAAGCTGCGTTTTTTAGGCTCCTCCTTTTCTTTAAGGACATTAGTAAGGCTGCGTCCTGAAAAAACTGAAGTAAGTTCCTGTTCTGATGTTTTTATAAGTTCACGCTCTTCAAACTCCAGCATGAAACCTTCAGAAGTTTCAACCTGAACCATCCCTTTTTTATACTCTTTTACCGTACCGCTAAAAGAGTCATCAAGCACAGCTACCATATCTCCGGGTTTAAACATCATTTTCGTTATCCTTATTTTTACTTGGCACTTTACTCATAAGCTGCATTAAGCCCAGCATAAAAACCACCATAGCGCCTACCATAATATATTTATTAGACTCCGGTTTTGACTGTTCGTAAAAAGCTAAAAAAGCTGCAGCAAAAAGTGCAATGATGTAAAGGGTTTTCTTCATTCTCCAAAATTATTTATTTAAAATAAAAAATCCTCCATATTGGAGGATTTAATAATACGATAGTTGAAATTTTACATTGCTGCAGCCAGGCCACCTAACAGCGCGAAGAAGAACATAAGTACTACAAAGGCAAGGTAAATAGCTACCATAATTCCTAAAAACTTAAAATACGACTTCAGGTTTTCTAAACTTGTAGTAAGATATTCAGTATTGCTGCTTTCAAGCGCCTGCTTTGCTTTTGTGCCAAAACGATAAAGGTATAAAGTAGGAAAAAACATAAGGATGCCTACTACTAAAATAATTATACCCACGAATGTACCGCCTACAGCACCCATAGCACCCATACCTTGTGCAGCACTAAATGCGGCACCACCCAAAGCAAGAATCATAAGCGCCCATAATATATATAAGCCGATAAATACAAATCCTACAATAGACAGAAACCGTGCCCATTTGGCTGTTTCACGGTAAAAGCTTTGTGCTACAGGTGTAAACTGCAGTTCAAAAGAGTCGAATCTTGAAGTGTCTTCCATAATTGATTGGTTTTTGGTTTTGGTTTATATTACGAAATTGGTTTAGTTCTCGAAATCTTTAAGTGTTTTGGTAATTATGCTTACACAGTCAAGCAATTGTTCCTCGTTCATTACCAAAGGCGGTGCAAAACGTATAATATTACCATGTGTAGGTTTTGCCAAAAGTCCGTTCTCTTTCATTGCCATACATATATCCCATGCGGTAGAGCTGTCTTCACTATCATTAATAACAATAGCGTTAAGCAGACCTTTGCCACGTACAAGCGTAACTATATTGCTACCCTTTATATAGTCGTCCATTTTTTCACGGAAAAGAATTCCAAGCTTATCCGCATTTTCAGCCAGCTTTTCATCTTCAACTACTTCAAGGGCTGCTACAGCTACTGCTGCTGCAAGTGGGTTACCCCCAAAAGTGGAACCATGCTGACCCGGCTTTATCACATTCATTACCTCATCGTCAGCTAGAACTGCTGATACCGGATAAACTCCGCCAGATAACGCCTTGCCCAGAATAAGAATATCCGGCTTTACATTTTCGTGGTTTACTGCCAGCAGTTTACCTGTACGGGCTACACCTGTCTGCACCTCATCGGCAATAAATAAAACATTGTGCTGCTCACAAAGCTGTTGTGCTTTGGCGAGATAACCTTCGCCGGGAACATAAACACCTGCCTCGCCCTGAATAGGCTCAACAAGGAAACCTGCTATATTTTTCTTCGATTTCAATACTTTTTCAAGTGCATCGATATCATCATAGGCAATCCTGATAAAGCCTGAAGTATAAGGCCCGAAGTTTTTACGGGCATTCTCATCATTTGAAAAAGATATTATGGTTGTGGTACGCCCGTGGAAGTTGTTTTCGCACACTATTATCTGTGCCTGCTCTTCAGCTATACCCTTTTTTTCATACGCCCATTTACGGCAAAGCTTCAGTGCAGTTTCTACTGCTTCGGCACCCGTGTTCATAGGCAGTACCTTATCAAAGCCAAAGTAATTTGTTATGAACTCTTCATATCTGCCTAACTGGTCATTATAAAATGCACGTGAAGTTAAGGTTAGTGTTTGCGCCTGTGCAGTTAGTGCACCTATTATTTTAGGATGGCAGTGTCCTTGGTTTACAGCAGAATAAGCCGAAAGGAAATCATAATAACGGTTGCCTTCTACATCCCAAACATATACGCCTTCTCCCCTGCTAAGCACAACCGGCAACGGATGGTAGTTATGTGCTCCGTATTTATCTTCTAACGCAATGGCTTCTGCCGAACTCAATTTTTCTAAAACTGACATTTAAAAGTAATTTAATTTTACTGAAACAGCAATTCCTTCTTTAAATGGGAGAGAAATCATCCACTAATTGCAAATTAATGAAAAATAATATGAAATAGTGTTTAACAGCTATTAAAAACAAAATAAAAACCCCATCCTTTTACGAATGAGGTTACTGTTGATGATTTGATGATGATTAAAACGATACGTCGTCTGCACTTGGCCCATAACTACCCGGTATTGGCACATCAAGCAGCCTTAAGTATACGCCAAGCTGCGCCCTGTGATGAATGGTTTGTGATAGTGACATTCTTACAACATCATATTTGGTTTCTCTGCTATGGATAGTGGCGCCACTACGCAAAATCCATTCGTCATTAAACCTGGAAATATCGGCCTTTTGAAGCGCCAGCCTGCCTTCAGCTAATGATTCTTCAAAGAAATCAAGCAACTCACCTGTGCTTTTTACATCTTTAGGCTGATATGGATTATTTTCAAAATCAAGCCCGTCGCAGGCCAGCGCAAGCGACACCCAGCCGGGCAGTTCTGCTACATGGGCTGCAAGGCGTTTCAGGCTCATACTTTTAGGGTGTGGCTGCCAGTCAAATTTTTCTGCAGGCACACGTGCCAGCATTTTACGGGTTGTTTTAGCTTCGTTTTCAAGCTCTTTCTGCAATAGCGAAATAAGGTCAGGTAAAATTATGGTTTCCATAACAATTGGTTTATTTGTTCTACAAGGCAAAATAAACCATGGTAAGTGACAACCGTATGTCAGCAGGAATTTAAGAACCTGAAATTTTTTCAAGCCCTCTTTTAAGCACAGAGGCTACACATTCTTTAAGTAAGGGGGGCTCTACAATCTCAATACAATCAGCAAACATCATCAGCCAGCGGGTTAACCCTTCTTCAAGTGATTGTGACAGAAATGTCATTTCTACATAATCTTTATGCACCACTTCACTAACAAAACCAAAAATATGTTTTCGGTCGGCCATATACTGCGCTATTTTTTTATCTACTTTTATTACCGCTTTTTGTAGTATAAATGTCGCTTTTTGCTTTTGGCTTATTTCGTAGTATTCTTTTAATGATGTACGTTCCTGCTGCTGTATATCGGTAAGCTGCACGCTCACAATCCTGTCAGCCCTGAACTGGCGATATCCTCCCCGAAGATGGCACCACGCAACAGTATACCAATTTTCATGTTCATGAAAAATACCGATAGGCTCAATAAGCCTTTCCGAATTTTCTTCATTTCCAAAGGCACGATACACCAGTTTTACAGCTTTTTTATCGGCAATGGCTTTTAAAATAATGTCAAGTATATTGCCTTGCGGATTACTTTTTTTCCTGTTTTCAATAACCAGTACATTATCCTCCAGGTTTTCAACAAGGTCTTTCTCTGTACCGCGCAATACCGCCTTTACCTTAAACATTGCCGAAGAAAAGTTTTTTTCAAGCGCACTGTCGGTAAATTTTGCCATAAGCTTTTCGGCAGTAACAAATGCCATAGCTTCTTCCTGGGTAAACATTACGGGCGGAAGGCGGTAACCGTCGACTATAGAATACCCTACGCCGGCTTCGCCATACAAAGGTACTCCGGCTTCTTCTAGCGTACGGATATCACGGTATACTGTACGAAGGCTTATACCAAACCTGTCGGCCAGATCCTGTGCCTTTACTACTTTTTTAGATTGTAGCTGGATGAGTATTGCGGTTATTCTGTCGAAACGGTTCATGGCTATTATTATATAGCCCAAATATAAAAAAAGCCTCTTATAAAAGAGGCTTTGCTATTTTTATCGTCGGCTTATTATGCCCTTACCAATGTAGCATGCGATGATATTTCGGTATTCAGCAGCCTGGATATAGGGCAGTTTGTTTCTGCTTTCTTAACCAGTTGCTGAAACTCATCAGTTTCAATATCATCAATCCTGGCAACTACATTAAGCTGAGAGCTTATTACACTACCATTCTGGAAATCAATATCGCATTTGGTTTCAATTGAAGCTACATTATAACCCGCTTCATTAATATAAGCGGTAAGCTGCATGGTAAAACACCCGGCATGCGCAGCTGCAATAAGCTCTTCTGGATTGGTACCTACTCCTGATTCAAAACGTGTTTTAAATGAATATTGAGTATTGCTAAGTACACCGCTTTGCGTGCTTATTTTTCCTTCACCTTCCTTTAGAGATCCTGCCCAAACGGCAGATGCATTTCTTTTCATATTATATAGTTTAAATTGGTTCAATTCTTTAAAATTACCCTATTTATATCGCTTTCAAAAACTACGTGCCAGAATTAACATAATATTAATTTGAGTTATACCAAAGTTTCAAGCATTTCAAGAAGCTTTAAAGTAACATTCCAATTACGTGTTGTAGCCTTTAATTTCAGTTTATTTTCAATAAGATTGTTGGACAATTTTGATTCTGATGCTTTAGATTGTAGCTTAAAGTACAAAATAGTACCACGCACTTCAATACGATCTTCCCCTATTGAAGCCTGCCTTAATTTATCCATATTTTCTTCCGACGGAATATCAGACAGGAAAGTAACATATAACTTTTTGCTGCCCGGTCCTTCTGGTTCACGGCCTGATACAAAAGGATTATTAGTAACGGCTTTCTCCAAATCGGCAACATCAGTAACAAAAACAGTTATAGTATAGCCGTAATTCCTTGTTATAAAATCTTCCAGTTCCCTTGCTAGTTTATCTTTTGATTTTTCGGCAGAGTCAAACAACACGTTACCGCTTTGTATGTAGGTTGCCACCGCATTGTAACCTTCCTGCGCAAGCGCAGCGCGCAGGCCTTCCATTTTTATAATGTTTTTTCCGCTTACATTAATTCCGCGAAGCAGTGCAAGATATTTAGGCATAAAGCTTGTTTGGTTAATTGCAATAAAGTTAGAATATTTCCTGAGGAAGTACATAAAATATTTTCCGCTAATTAAACCCAAACCCGTATTTTTGCCGCATGGGAAAAAAGAAGAAAACGGATAAGATTGTATTTACCAATGTTGAAGTGCTTGATGCAGGCGCTAAAGGCGTATCGGTAGCCAAAGCACCCGATGGGAAAGTTATTTTTATACCACGCGTTGTGCCTGGCGATGTTGTAGATGTGCAGACGTTTAAAAAGCGTAAAGCCTATTATGAAGGTAAAGCTGTACATTTTCACGAATATTCAGCTGACCGTGTTATACCACCATGCCAGCATTTTGGCGCCTGTGGTGGCTGCAAGTGGCAGAATATGAAATATGAAAAGCAGCTTTTCTATAAAAACCGTGAAGTATACAATCACCTTAAACGTATAGGTAAAATTGAACTGCCTGAATTTGAACCCATAAAAGGCAGTGATGAGCAGTTTTTCTATCGCAATAAAATGGAGTTTTCTTTTTCTAACGCCCGTTGGGTAACTGATGAAGAAGCACAGAGCGGTGCCGAAATAAATGACCGGAATGCACTGGGTTTTCATATACCGCGCATGTGGGATAAAATACTTAACATTACCAAATGCCACCTGCAGGGCGACCCGAGTAATGCCATCCGTAATGCAGTAAGGGACTTTGCAAATAAGCACGGATTTGAATTCTTTAACCCGCGTGAGCATGCAGGGTTATTGCGTACCCTTATGATACGTACTGCATCTACAGGCGAGATCATGGTACTTATCCAGTTTTTTGATGATAATAAAGAACAACGCGAACTGCTGCTTGATTATTTAGCTGAAAGTTTCCCTGGTATAACTTCATTACAGTATGTTATTAACCAAAAGGCTAATGACACTATTTATGACCAGGACATAGTATTATACAAAGGCCGTGATTACATTCTGGAAGAAATGGAAGGATTGAAATTCAGCATTAATGCCAAATCTTTTTACCAAACCAATTCTGACCAGGCTTATGAACTGTATAAAATAACACGCGACTTTGCAGGGTTAACAGGCAATGAGGTGGTGTACGACCTGTATACCGGTACCGGAACTATCGCACAATTTGTATCGCGTAACGCGGGCAGGGTAATTGGTGTTGAAGCCGTTCCGGAAGCCATTGCCGATGCCAAAGAAAATGCCAAACGCAATAACATTACCAATTGTGAGTTTTTTGTTGGAGATATGAAAGTGGTGTTCAACGATGCCTTCATAGCACAACACGGCAGGCCAGATGTTATTATTACCGATCCTCCACGTGATGGTATGCATAAGGATGTAGTGGAACAGATACTAAAAATAGGGCCTCAGCGGGTAGTATACGTAAGCTGTAACTCGGCGACTCAGGCGCGCGACCTGGCATTGATGGACGAAGCTTACAAAGTAACGCGTGTGCGCCCGGTAGATATGTTCCCGCAAACGCACCATGTGGAAAATGTTGTACTTTTGGAAAAACGATAATTAATGGCCCAAGCCACTATGAAAAAAGGAATAGCACTGTTTGCACTGCTTCTTTCGGCAAGTTACTTTATAAGCTGTGAGAAAGATGATATATGCGCTGAAGGTACACCCACTACGCCAAGTTTGGTAATAAAATTTTTTGAGCGTACCAATACCAGCCAGGCTAAGAATGTAACTAACCTTAAGGTTATTGCCGAAGGTATGACTACAGGCGTTCCTTTTGGATCAACAGATGTTACGAGCACAAATACCATACAGATACCGCTCCGGACTGATGTGAATACCACAACCTATCGTTTCATACAACGCTCTACCGCTACTGATGGTACAGCAAATGAAGATATCATAACATTTAATTACACGCGGAACGAATTGTATGTATCACGTGCATGCGGTTACAAAACCCATTTTTACCTGGAGCCTGCGCCTGATGGTGCAGTATATGATCCAGGTACTGATGGTGCATGGATAGGGCCAAACGGAGTTTCAGTTGAAAAAGCTAATATAGAAGCCGAAACTGCAGCACATATACACATATACTTTTAGCCTTTTATTCACATTAGTTTCTTTCGCTGGATTTGCCCAGGAAAAGCCTAAAGATACAATTGCAGCACCTGTGCGGTCGGAAAGATACGGCCTGCGTGTTGGGGTTGACCTGAACCGTATTGCCAAAAACTTTTATGCTGATGATTACAAAGGCTTTGAAATTGTAGCCGACTACCGCTATAACAAAAAACTGTACATTGCCGGAGAAATTGG
>JBQGDS010000073.1:0-2397 GCA_052039185.1 Flavobacterium sp. | reverse complement strand
GTACGCGCCAAAACTGGGAAATATCTGCTAACAATTACAGATGAAATTGGCAATGAGGTGGTGAGGAGGATTGAAATTGTAGCGGACTAACTATTGACGGACACTTTCTGAGAGCCGTATTTACGCCAAAGCATGTAACTTAAGGCTACAACCGTTATCCCCGTCGAAACATAAAATATAAGCGGTATATGGGTTATAACATCAGCATAGTACCAGCCGGCAAATAATGCACCGAGTCCAATACCGGCTTCCAATGCTATATACATGGTAGCCATTGCCTTGCCCCGATGCTCAGGATGGCTCATATCAATAGTCCAGGCATTTACGGCTGGTGACACTACCCCTGTTGAAATACCGAATAATGCTGCACCTGCAATAAGGCCTGTTGGAGTGGCCACAATTCCTACAATCAGCAATGCAATACTGAGTAATACGAGCCCGATTGTTATAATGCGTGTACGCCCATATCGGTCAGATGCCTTGCCTGCTACAAAACGGATAAGTAATGATGAGAGCGTAAATACCATAAAGAACATTCCTTTATTCGCTATGCCGAGGTGTCCTGTCCAGTCGGGTATCAGGGTTAGGATAGCGCCATAAGGAGCGTAGGAGAGAAAAGTTATAATGCCTGCAGGGAGCACTTCGGGCGCTATAATGTCATGACGCGAACTCTTTAATAATGAAAAGCGGAACTTTTGTTTTACTGTCAGGGTTTCCTTCATGTTCATAAGGATGAGGATTGACAGTAGTGCAAAAGCCGACGAGATATAAAACAACACATCAAGCGAATAGTACTGGCTGATAAATCCGCCAATAGCAGGCCCAATAGCCATACCAATGCTAAAACACAGGCCGTGTATACCCATAGCCTCACCCCAACGCTCAGGCGGGGCAATATCGGCTACGTAAGCTGCGGTGGCTGTAGGCTTAAAGCCTGTTGAAAAGCCGTGAATAAGCCTCAGGAACAGGAAGCCTGCTACACTGGTTAATACCGGGTATAAAAATCCGCATACAAAACATACTACAGACCCAAATGCCATAATTGGCACACGGCCAACAGTATCGGTAAGTCTCCCGCTAAAGGGGCGTGAAATTCCGGCTGTAACTGTAAACAATGCGATAATCAGTCCTTTATACTCGGCACCACCAAGGCTGCTCAGGTAGGCAGGAAGTTCGGGTATAAGCATGTTAAAGCTTGCCGAAAACAGCAGCGAACTAAGGCATACCAGGGCAAATTGCAGGTTGTATATAGGATGTGGCGTGCGTTGCATAATTTGAAGTATGCAAAGCTACAACATCAATTACGAAATATGAATTTTAAACTGTGAATTGTGATTCAAAAAGCATCGGTCTTAATTTTGGGTAAAAATCATGCTTGGCCCGTCAACTTCAGAATCAGTTGAAGTTAAAGTCATTCTGTTGCCCTGAAAGGAATAGTAATAGTCATTGTTGTCAATACGCACAACATTACCACTAACAGCTAAAGTATAATTGCCTGAAGATAGTATGTAAGGATACTCACTTTCTACAGAATTAACTACAGTTATTAAATTGCCGTTTATAGTCCATGTAATGTCGCCTGCAGACAATTCGGGAATAGCTGCGGTAAATGCAAGATAGCTATCCATGTTCCAGCTGCCGTTAAAATTGTTGATAGCATTGCTGTTATTGTCATCATCTGAACATGCCAGAAGGCCGAAAAACATAAAAAGAACAAGTAATTTTTTCATTTTACTTAATGGGTTGGTTTTAAATAAGATGAAAAATATATGTGAGGGTTGCGTATAAAATCACATATGTTCATTTTTTATTACCATTGTTTTTGCCCACAAATCTCCAAGATGCTGATGATTATCTGTATTTTTTATAGTTAGAAATCCTACTAATCCGAAAGCAAACATATCAACGGGGTCAAGTAAATGTCTTTGTAATGACTGTATAAAGGTTGGTTTTAACCTGGTTTAGCATCAATCGGTTATAAACTCATAATCCAGTTACCTATGGTTGCGCCCATGAGCTGTTCCAGTACTACTGTGGCGAGAAACCAAAATAAGGGTATTGGTAAAGCGGCAAGTCCTTCTGCTTTATAGCCATCTTTGGTATGATGCCAACGATATAAATATAAGCCTAGATAAAGTATAGATAATAGTGTAATTAAAATCCTGCTAAAACAGCTATTTAATGTTTAGTTGAGCTATATAAGTTATTGAAGTTTATGAAAGTGGTGAATCAAAACCCTTGAGCTAAAGCAAGCTTTTTTCCTTTTTTATCAGTCATTATAAATCCTTCTTCTCCACTTTCATCATATTTAAATCTTGTAAACCCATAGTGTGGATTCAATTTTCCATAATGGCTTATATGCACAAGTTTATGATCATAAATTTCGGTATATTCATC
>JBQGDS010000072.1:0-6936 GCA_052039185.1 Flavobacterium sp. | reverse complement strand
AGTAATTCTATTATTTAATATATTGATTATTTTATTAAAAATCAGCAAGTTATACTTAATAAAAAACCCTGAATTTTTTCAGGGTTTTTAAAATTTTGTAGAAAGGAAGGTCGTCATGTTCTTCTTCACTGAAATTATTTGCAGGTTCAAATGAGTCTTGTCTTGCCGGCGCAGGAGGCGCCTGGTTATAACCTTGCTGCTGGTAGCCCTGAGGAGGTGCCTGCTGGTAACCTTGCTGCTGGTAACCCTGTGGTGCTTCGGCTTGTGGCTTTTCAATCCTCCAGCCCTGTATAGAGTTAAAATATTTTGTTTCGCCCTGTGGATTTACCCATTCCCTGCCACGCAGGTTTATAGAAACTTTTACAGGCTCGCCCACCTGGTAGTTGTTCAGCAGGTCGCACTTGTCCTGTGTAAACTCAATAAGGATGTGCTGCGGGTACTGCTCATCTGTAGTAACTACCACTTCCCTTTTTCTGAAACCGTTAGCGCCAAAAGCTTTGGTTTCGTCAATCATTTTAATTCTTCCTGTAACTTCCATAATTGTTTGTTGTTTTCTGCCTCAGCGGGCAGCAATCGTTATTAATTATTTAAAATCTTTTTTTGAAAGCAATACTTTCCATGCTTTTGTAACCTCATTGTTATCAAGGTATTCTTTGGCCAGGCGGTATTTTTTTTGGTCATCATCGGCACTTAGTACCGCTTTTATCCCGAAATCTTCTTTTACAAATATATTAATTTCTTCCTCAGTTGGCAATGCTTCAACGTTACCAAGTTTTCCCAAATCGTTGCCGTTAAAAACATCGCTTTCCTTTACAAACTGCGGAATACTGTCAACGCCTATGCCTAAAGTGGTAAGCGGTTTTTCAACCTCAAAAAGGCCCATGTTAGATCGGCTGTACCAGTTAGCCCCAAGCCTCGACACCAAATCAATTTTATGCTGGTCTATATTTCCGGCAGCGTCAAGTATGCTTTCGTCAATATGCATTTTAAGGACTTCACATATAATCAGGTTGCCCGCACCACCTTCGGTACCAAGTGCAATTATATCATTTACACGGCATTCAAACTGAACCGGCGATTCCTTAACCCTGAATGGTTTTACAATATCTGATGGCAGCATGGCTAAACCGGCTTTCTCAAATTCGTTTACGCCTTCGGCATATTCTGTGCTTGATAAAGATACCTGCTGCACAATATCATAATTAACCACATTAATAACTACTTCGCGGTTAAGGTCGGCATTTATAAGGGTATGTTTAATTGTATTGTCCCTAACCCTGCGCGATGGCGAAAATATAAGCACCGGCGGATTGGAGCTGAATATATTAAAAAAACTGAAAGGAGAGAGATTAGGTACTCCATTCTTATCAACAGTGCTGGCAAAAGCAATAGGGCGTGGGCCAACAGCGCTTTGTAAATATCCGTGTAGTTTTTGTGTTGTCAGTTCTTTGGGATCAATGCTTAGCATAGGTATTGTGTGTTTGTGCAAAGATAATTGTTAGTTTTTATAAAAGTGTTGATAAGCCTATTTTAACCCGATATCTAAAATAATTAACGCATGTTGTGCGTTGGTATCAGTCTTTATTTAGTTTTAGTATCTTTAAGCCTCAAATATACTTGTATGCAGATTACAGATAGCCGGAATTTTACCCGCTGGTTTATTATAATAGCTTCGTTTCTTATCGTGTTGCTGATTGTATGGAATACCTATTACCTTTTCCAGACGTTTAAGGCTGAAGAGCGTGACAAAATGGAACTTTGGGCCAATGCAACCGAGGCTTTAGGCAGCCTGACTGAAGATAAGAGCCTTAATACGCTTAGCAGGATTGCCGAAAGTAATAATTCTATTCCGATTATTGTTACTGATGCAAAAGGCAGAATCATCAATTCTAAAAATATAGATGAGCACATCATCAAGGATCAAAAAGTGCTTGATTCGTTACGCGCCTATCAGCTGATAAACGAGTTTAAATCGGCGAACGGAAGGCTTACGATGCAATTCGGGGAAATACAGTATGGCTATTATGGTAACTCTAAATTGCTTAGTATATTAAAATATTACCCTTTTGCACTTTTGCTTATTATTGTTCTTTTTGGGGCTGTGGTTTATAATTTTTACCGGGCAACCAAGGCGGGCGCACAAAACAGGCTTTGGGCAGGTATGGCTAAGGAAACCGCCCACCAGATTGGTACGCCTTTATCATCACTTTTAGGCTGGATAGAGATTATGAAAGCGGATAATGTGGATGAGCTTACCGTAACCGAAATTGAGAAGGATGTAAACAGGCTGCAGACTATTGCCGAGCGTTTTAGTAAAATAGGATCGGAACCGGCACTGGTAAAGCTGGATATTATTGAGGAAACGGCAAAATCATTTGAATACTTAAAATCGCGTGCGTCAAGCCAGATAGAGTTTGCGTTTAAATCACCTGAGCATCCTGTGTATGTAATGCTTAACCCTGAGCTGCACAGCTGGACGATTGAGAACCTCGTGAAAAATGCTATCGATGCGATGCGGGGCAAGGGCAGCCTTTCTGTGATTATTGAAGAACGTGAAGACACTGTAAAAATAAAGATATGCGATACGGGTAAAGGTATACCCAAAGCACAATACCGTAAAGTTTTTGAGCCCGGTTTTACTACCAAGAAAAGAGGATGGGGACTTGGCCTGTCGTTAACCCGCCGTATTGTGGAGGAATACCATAAAGGCAGGATTAAAGTGTTGTCATCTGAAGTGGGGAAAGGTACCGTAATGCAGGCTAGCTACAAAACTTTAGGATAAGCCTGTATATAATTTGTCCACAGGCAGTCCTGGTAATCCGTAAGCATGTGGAATAACAATCCTACAGCTATAATACGTGTTTTAGGAAAAAACAGCAGTATAAAATATACCCCAATAGCCGGATAACTGTGTAATGGATGGAAACCTATGCTGCAACGGCCCGGATCGAATATTGGTGTAGCCAGGAGATGGTCAAGGTCAACCAGCATAGTAGCAATCATAATAAGCCATGCTTTCTTCCACCTGTCGCGAAAAAACAGCCAGGCCAGCAAGCCCGGCACTAAAAAGTGTAGGCTGTAATGTATTATGGTTTGCAGTAATTTAAGATGTTCTGTGTCCATACAAAATTGAAAAAGGCACCGATAGGGTGCCTTTGTTCTATAAATTAGAATTGATGTCTTTCGCTAACTGTTCAAATTCTTCTTTTTCAAGCTTAACCTTTTTAGTAAAGCGCATATCATCCATTTCGTTAATCGGGATAAGGTGCACGTGTACATGTGGTACTTCAAGCCCTACCACAGCTACGCCAATCCTTTTACAGGGTACGGTTTTTTCAAGCGCTTTGGCCACCTTTCGGCTAAAGCTCATTAAAGCCATATACTGCTCTTCCTCCATGTCAAACAGCTTGTTGATCTCCTGCTTAGGTATGCACAGTGTATGCCCTTTTGCATTAGGATTCACATCCAGGAAAGCCAGGAATTTGTCGTCTTCCGTGATTTTGTAGGCAGGTATTTCGCCGTTAACTATTTTGGTGAATATTGAGCTCATGGGTTTATTAGTCTCTGGTTATTTCAAGAACTTCAAAATTAAGCTTTCCGTTTGGTACGGTTATTTCGGCCACTTCGCCTACTGATTTACCCAAAAGGCCTTTTCCGATAGGTGAGGTTACTGATATTTTTCCGGTTTTAAGGTCGGCTTCACTTTCAGCAACAAGCGTGTATTTCATTTCCATGCCGTTGGCCTGGTTTTTTATCTTTACAGTAGAAAGTACTAAAACTTTAGACACGTCTAGCTGAGACTCGTCAATAAGCCTTGCATTGGCAACTACTTCTTCCATCTTGGCTATTTTAAGCTCAAGAAGGCCCTGAGCCTCTTTGGCTGCATCATATTCCGCATTTTCCGATAAGTCGCCTTTGTCGCGTGCTTCCGCAATAGCCTGAGACGCTTTTGGCCTTTCAATGCTCTTTAGCTGCTCCAGCTCATCCTTTAATTTTTTTAGTCCTTCCGCTGTGTAATAAGATACTGTACTCATAACTTCATCGTTTATATAAAATAGAAAAAATCCCATGGCAGCGGGATTTCCTTTCTACAAAGATAGTATTATTATTCTGTTAATTCAATATTTATAAGTGCACATGCACATGCCAAAGTTAATTAAATTAAATTTGTAACATAATTATTCAGCAAAAATTTATAAAATGAAGAAATACCTTTTTTTTCTGTTGTTTTTACCTTTTATCAATGCCTGTGACAGTGATAACAACCGTAATCGTAATCCTGACCTGCCGAACTATAATTTCTCGGTAGAGGTAGACAAGATAAATGCGCTGTATGCCCCGCTTGATTTTACCGGTAATGCCGTATTTGTATCGAATGCCGGGATTGATGGTGTTATTGTAATGAATACCGGTACGGGCTATGTTGCTTTTGATGCCATGTGCCCCAATCAGTACATAACTGAATGTTCTATGCTGGAGATAGACGGGATTAATGCAATATGCCCGTGTGATAATGTAGCCTATAACCTGTTTACAGGACTGGGTACAGGGGTGCAATACCCATTATTGTCTTACAGGGTTGAAGTTTTAAACAGCAGGGTGCTTCGTATTTCTAATTAATTTGCAATAAAAATCCGGCTGCAATTGCAGCCGGATCCAAATAATTATAACCAAATCAAATTAAAACTTCAGGGTAAGCCCCAGCAGGAAGTTTATGCCTGCCTGAGGGTAATATCCGGCACCTTCCAGTGTGGTTATGCTTCCGGGTGTGCTCCAGTTGTCATCATAGGTATAAAAGTAACCGTTCGACTCATATTTGTAATTGAATATGTTATTTACGAGACCTGAAATAACTACTGATTTCAGGAAGGTATTGGTGGTAAACTCGTATGACGCATTCAGGTCGGTTGTAGAGTAGCTTTCCAGCTTTGAACCATCCGAATCAATATTGCCCATATACTGCTCGCCTACAAATTTTGACAATAGTGAAACCTGAAGTCCCTTTATAGGGAGGAAGGTAAATACCGAACCTGCCACAACATTTGGTGAAAACGCTATGTTAGTATTGCCAAGGTTTTGCAGTTCACCATCCCTCTGGAAATAAAAGTCGATGTTTTTATTAGTACTTATGGCTACATTAGGCCTGAATATAAATTTTGGGGTTACAGCAATTACGGCATCGGCTTCTACACCCAGGCGGTAACTGTCTCCGCTGTTAGTGTATATTGGCGCCCCTACATCATTTAAAGCGCCTGTAAGTACTAATTGATCTTTATAGCGCATATAGTACCCATTAATGTTTATTTTGGCTGTACGCGAAGCAAACCGCCATCCCAGTTCAAAATCATTAAGGGTTTCAGCTTTAAAGCTTCCATTCTCATAATCATCCCTGCGGGGTTCACGGTTTGCCCTTGCATATGAGAAGTAAATGCTGTTATTATCATTTACCGTATATGTCAAACCTGCTTTCGGGTTAAAGAAATCAAACGTATCATCTACAGGATCGGCCAATACACCATCGGCTTTGTAGCCTACCCTGCGGTACTGCAGGTCGCCGAAAAGACTAAGCTTGTTTAGCACCTGCCATATGGCTTTTCCATAAACGTTGAAATCGGTTTTTACGGCAGTATCATCATAGTAACGGTCATCAGGGCGTGTGCTGCCTGAATACTGTGACCAGATAACATTGCCAAAGTGGTCGCCTTCATACCTGTTCCAGCCACCGCCTAGGGTTACGTTTACCTTGCTGCCGTTATAATTGGCAGAGAAAGTAGTGCCGTAAAAATCATTCTTCAGCCATTTTTGGGTAATAAGGTCGCCACTGTTTATAGTTACCCCGCCTATTATTAATTCAGGCTGGTTATAATCGGCAAAATCGGCATCATCACGATAGTTTTCATAATAACCTTCGCCGCGGGTGTAGTGCAGAGCAAGGTTAGTACTCCATTTGTCTGACAGTTTTTCGTTCCAGTGCAACTGGTAGTGGTCCTGTTTATAGTTATCGGTTTCGTTATCATAAAATCGCGTTATGCCGTTCTCGTCAGTATATTCGCCTGATGTATTATAAGTACGGTCATTTGCCAGTTTTTCAGGATCTTCCAGCCCGTTCCAGGCCTGGTAGGTTTTTTGTGTTCCGCCAAAAGCAAGCGCTTTTATCAATGTAGTATTACCCACATACGTTCCCTGCAGGAAATACGATTTAAGGTCGGACGAAGCACGGTCAATAAAGCCATCAGAAGCAATGTTGGAAAGCCGTCCTGCAAGCTCAAACTTGTTGTCAAGCAATCCGGTGCTGAATTTTACTGTATGTTTCCTTTAATTGAAGCTGCCGAATGAATTAGATATTTCGCCATTTGCCTTATTAGCATAAGTGTCGGTAAGTACATTTAGGCTTGCGCCAAAAGCGCCCGCACCGTTAGTAGATGTTCCTACGCCACGCTGTAACTGAAT
This sequence comes from Flavobacterium sp., assembly GCA_052039185.1. Taxonomy (GTDB): domain Bacteria; phylum Bacteroidota; class Bacteroidia; order Flavobacteriales; family Flavobacteriaceae; genus Flavobacterium. The sequence goes on along the minus strand of JBQGDS010000072.1, from coordinate 486 downwards.
ACTCTCTGCCGATGAAGCAAAGTCACCCATGTTAACCCAAAATGTACCCTGAGACTCAGAATCGTTATAGGGTACGCCGTTCAGTGTAACATTTATCCTTGTGGCATCTGACCCGCGGACACGCATGTACGTGTACCCTATGCCGTTTCCACCATCGGTGGTTGTTACAACAGAAGGTAAAAAGTTTAGCAGCACAGGTATGTCCTGGCCCAGGTTGCGCGGTGCAAGCTCCTGTTTGGTAACGTTACTAAAAGTTACGGGAGTTTGTGTAGTGGCGCGTACCGATTGTACGAGTACCTCGTCAATTTTGTATTCCTGTTCTTTTTTAATGGAATCGTTTACGGATTCCTGGGCGGAAGCCGTGAGAGAAAGTAGTGTGATACCAATGGCTAAAAAGCCGGATTGTTTTTTTTTAGTATTGTATTGCCTGAACAATTCAACACTCCTTAAAAAGGTTTTCATTCGTAAAAAGTTTACGAATAAAAG
>JBQGDS010000071.1:0-9034 GCA_052039185.1 Flavobacterium sp. | reverse complement strand
CACCATACAGGTCAGCCGAAATATCAAAGTTTTTATATGTAGCTCCAATGTTTACACCGTAAGTGTATTTAGGAATATAGGAACCTGCAGCAACCCTGTCAGCCGTGTAAGTAAAAGCTCCGTCAGAATTAAAGCCTGTAGTATCGTATACATAAAAAGTACCCAGTGGCTGCCCTACAAGCACCTGCTTGGTTACCTGCCCGTTATTAAGGCTGCCGCCCGTAAAGTTGGCAAAGAAAGGATTGTTAACTTTAGTAAGCTCATTTTTGTTGTACGAGAAATTACCGCCTACCCAATAGTTGAAGTTATCGCCTATGGCATCCTGCCATTTAAGGCTTACTTCAACACCTTTGTTTACTACCTCGCCCGTATTCAGGAATATAGGCCCGGGAGATACAACATCAGGTAATTGTACTGGTAGTACCAGGTTGGTATTTTTCCTGTTATAGTAGTCAATACTTCCTGAAAGCCTGTTGTCCAGTACTGCAAAATCAATACCCAGGTCAATCTCCTTCATGGTTTCCCAGCTTAGGTTAGGATCCGGCTGAGACGGGTTGTAAATACCCTGGTTGATATTGTTATTGAACGAATACTGACTTGGGCTGAATAATACAATATTTAATGCCTCGGTAGAACCGCTGCCCCTGTAGCCGGTACCTACTTCACCGTAACCTCCGCGTAGTTTCAGCATATTCAGGAACTTAACATCTTTAAGGAATGCTTCATCGCTGATAAGCCATCCTGCTGATACGGCAGGGAAATTATCCCAACGCTGGCCATCAACATAAGAGCTGATACCTTCTCTCCTGATTGAAGCCGTTAACAGATATTTATTTTTGTAATTATACTCTGCCCTTGCAAAATAGGCCAGTGAAACTATAGGTGTTGAAGCAACAGAGCTTACAACATTTGATGGGTTTATTTCATTAAAATCTTCAGAGAAGTTAAGCGACCAGTAGTTGGACTGTTCCGGCACATTGTAACGTGTTCCTGATATGGTAGTTGAATTATCCCTTGTGGTCCTGGACATACCCACCACAGCAGTAACGTCATGATTGCCAAAAGCCTTATTGAAGGTTAGGTAGTTATCCCAGTTCCACTGGTATGATTCTGACTTATTTTGTGTAAGTGTGTTATATCTTGCCCCGATTGTTGGGTTAGCCTGTGCAACAAAATCCTGATACGTAGCGGTTGGGTTTGTGGCAAGGTATCGTTGCGAGTTAGAGAAGTAGTTATATCCTCTTGACCAGCCTGCAAATGCACCAAAATTAGAATTGTACTTAAGCCACTCGGTAATTTTATATTCTGCCCCAACCGATGCCGTAAGTGCTACACCCCTGTTCTCTGCATTGGCAAGATCAAGCTGGGCAACAGGGTTATCTACGTTATTAAACCTGTCACTTCCTGAAGGGTCAATAAGGCCTGTAGTGGTATTACGTATAGGCATACCATACCTGCCATTTGGGAACCTGACAGGTACAATAGGGGCCTGCTTGTAAGCATTAGTAAACGCACTAAGTGGTTTTGGGGTATTGTTTTCAATGGCAAGATTAAAGAAATTAGTTACCTTGAACTTGTCATCAAACATTAAATATTCGTTTTTGTTAAGAATGTTGGTACGCTCAAAACCCGTACCTTTAAGTATACCTTCTTCCTTATAATTAGTAACACTGAAGTATACGGATGTATGTTCTCCGCCTCCTGATATAGACACAGTGTTGTTGATAACCTGGCCTGTACGGGTTGTTTCATCCAGCCAGTCAGTGTTGTAAGGCTGGTTAAAGTTGAAATAAGTTGATGAGCCTGCTGCTGTGTTGGCATAGTAAGTAAACCTGTAAGCATCGGCCATATCCACTTTACGCTGAATATATTTTTGCCCGTAATAGCCGCTATAATTTACCTTCATTTCACCACGCTTACCTTTTTTAGTGGTAATTATCACTACCCCATTGGCTCCTTTCTGTCCATATATTGCTAATGATGATGCATCTTTAAGCACATCTATAGTAGCAATATCAGTTGGGCTAAGGCCATTCATACCGTACGATTCTACACCGTCTATAATATAAAGCGGATCGCGCGAACCTGTAACGGTGCCGAGTCCCCTTATCCTGATAGATGGCTGGCCACCAGGCTCATCATTGGTTACAATGTTAACACCTGCTGCCTTACCCTGTATAGCCTGTATGGCAGATTGTGCAGGTGTACGGACAATATCAGCCGCTTTAACCTGCGATACCGATCCTGTAATAGCACCCGCCTTACGTGTACCGTACCCAATAACAACTACATCCTCAATTTCGTTTTCGAAAGTGATAGAGTCATTATTTACAGAGTCTAAAGCTGTGGGCGGAACCTGGGCAAATGCAGCTACGCCGGATAAAAAGAAACTAATATGAAGTAAAGTTCTCTTCATGGGATTGTAAATAAAATTTAACATTACCCAAATTTAAGAACTATAACGTTTGAGTGTTAACATAATAGCACTTATAACACCACATCATATTTCAAAAAAAGTAAATTAAAACACTGATAAACAACGAAATAAAAAGAAAAATACCACCCATATTTTAACAGGAATGATGTAGTATTGATGTATTAATTATATCTAAAATAATATTATAATTTATTTAAAATACATAAAAATTTGGCGCTTTCTATAGGTTAATCATAAACTTATAAAGGCTTTCTTCTTGTGTTATTTCCAGTTTTTTACGTAGCCTGTACCTATGTAATTCAACACCACGATACGAAATATTCATTAAAGGAGCTATCTCTTTTGATGATAAATTCATTTTAAGGTAGATACAAAGTTTTATATCCTTAGGAGTAAGAGCAGGGTACTTTTTTGAAAGGCGGTTTACAAATTCCTCATGGCTTTTCATGAGATTTTTCTCAAAACTCTGCCATTCATTTTTGCTTATGCTGTTAGTCTTAATAACTTTTTTAATTTTTGTTTTGAGCTGATCCGGAGCCGATTCATTATCCAGTACCTGCTGTATATTTTCAATCATTTCACTATGCTTAGCTATAGAAAGTGATTTCCCCGCTACTTCTGATGCCTTTGACTGTACTTCCATTTCCAGCAGTTGTTTTTCATGCTCCTGCTGCCTCATCCTGTTTTCTGCTTCCATTTCCAGCTCCAGTATTTCTCTTCGGTGCTTGAGTTCTTCCTCATGAAGGCGTAATTTTTGGTTATAACGTACTTTATTCCATCTATAATAAATAAAGAATATACCCGAAATAGCCAGTATATAAACCAATATCATTATAAATGAAAAATACCACGGACGCAGCACCCTAAAATTATATTCAGCTATTTTGATGTATCTAACGCCATCATGCTGGTAAATAGTAAGCTGCTGAGAACCGCTGCTCAGATTATTCAGTACTATATTACCTCCTTTTACCGGTGCATAATCACTATTGTTGTTCAGGGTATAAAAAAGGTCAGGCCTGTTGTAGCCAAAATACTCAGGTACAACATTAATTTCTACACTTTGGTTGTATTTTATTTTTGTATTCTCATTGATTAGTTCACCCATATAATAAGGCTCTATAGTAAGCCCGGATGTTTTATTCCTGATTTTTAAAGCGTCAAATTCCAAAAAGCCATCATCAAGGTTTATCAGCAGGCTGTTTCCCTGCTTATTAACCTGTGTGTTTTCCATAATAAGCTTAGCCTGATAGTATTTTTCGGGTAAAAGCTTCCAGATGAATTTTCCGTTATGCTGTGTTATACTGTATAGGAGGTTATTTTTAATGACCATAAAACGGTCATCATCAACCGGGATTATATCTGATATATTATCAAAATTGGTATTGAATATCACATTTTCTTCCAGCTTGTCGGCTACACTGTTATAACCGTACCATGTATTGTTTATAAGAAACAATATTTCGTTCCTGAAATTGAACAGCTTTACACCATAATCGCTTTTTATGTTGTTCTTAGCCGAAATATTCTCTACCCGTTTTACATTAAAATCCTTATCGTATTTAATACGATAAAGGCTTCGGTAATTATCGGCAGCCCAAAGTTCACCCGGCTTATTTTGTGCTATATTTCGTATAGGCTTGGTAATACTGTCCAGTATTTTCCAGGTTGACAGGTTATTTATATCCTTGTATATGGCTATCCCCGAATAATTTGCTTGAAAATAGGCATTATCATAAGTGCTTCTGAGGAATTTCCAGCCACCATTTACAGGGTTTACCTTTTTAAGTGTGCCACCGTCATACACAAAAGTGCCGTCATTATGCCCTATTACAAACGATTCGCCATTTTTATACACATCCCATACCTGCCCCTGCGAATTGGGTATGGCATGCAATGTATTATCTGATGCGGAAAAAATACCATGATTTGTAACCAACAGGTAGCCATTTTTGGTTGTGGCTAATGAGTATACCGAACCCAACATACCTGAATTATCCGAAAAAATGTTTACCGGCGAATTAATTTCTACGTGTGCAATACCGTTATCAAGGCCAAGCCATAAATCATTTTCCTTATCCAGTGTAAGCGATAGCACTGCATTGTTCTTAAGGCTGTTTTTACGATTTATGCTTTTATAATTCCCCGAGGCAAGGTCTACAATATATAACCCCTGTAAACCGGTACCTATTGCCAGCTTATTCCCCGGAAGGAATTTAGCCGTAACCAGCACTTCATTTTTAAGTACTTTATTGAGCTCATGCCCCCACGGCACCAGCCTTCCACCATAATTAATAAACACTCCGTTATTCTTTGTAAAAATATACACCTGTCCATTGTGCTTTTCCATGCCGTGGATAATGTTATCTTTTAGCTCCGGCCAGGTTTCAACAGCAGTAAAAGCAGTTCCTTCCAGTATATAAACACCGTTGCGCACTGATGCTACATATATTGTGTTATTTACCACATAACAGTAGGAAATCTGCGAAGGGAATTTCAGTTTTTCAACCCTGCCATCAGTATAAATATAAAGTTCATTGAACGATTGAAAATAAACTTTGCCTTTATGTTTAAAAACTTTCCATATCTCCTCGTTATCAGCATTACCAAGAAAAAGTTTTTTATCGTGCGATAGCGAGGTATACTCCATCCTGCCGTTTTTCCTTTCCCAGTAACCAAACTCTTTATAAGAACCACAGTATATTTTGTCGCCATCAGCATAAACTGAACGTATTACTGTTTTGTTAGGCAATGCATAGCGTTCCCACTTTACGCCGTTATAGCGAAGCAGGTAATGATTATTGGCAAAATACATGGCATTGTCTTTACCCTGTACTACATTCCATACCTGGTTATCTCCATTATAATCAGATTTGGTAAAGCTTTCTACAAAAGGTAGCAGCTCCTGCCCTTTTAAAGGAAATGACAGAATATATAGGATACAGAGTAAGCGCTTAAAACACATATTTATACCATTGCTTTTTTCAAATGTATAAAACATACTGCAATAAAAAAGCCCTGCGTGTGCAGGGCCTATAATTATTTTTCGGTTACATAACCGTCAAGGTACTTAAACCTGGGCATTAATTTGCCTTTACCTGTTATTTGTGCCCGGTTTAATATGCCGTCCTTATCTCCATTATAAAATGCAGGAACTACGTGCTCAAGGAACATTTGCCCGAAACCTTCACTTGCATCTCTTGGCAGTTCACACGGTAGGTTGTCTACAGCCATAACTACTATTGCAGCAGGATGATGCATATCAACCTCAACGCCCTGTGACGGATGATAGCCGTAAAATGGCTCAGCAATGGTTGACGCCCTTAATGTACAAGCGACAGGACCATCAACATCACAAGAAATATCGGCTACTATCTTTATCTTATTATCAGGTGCTGCTAACATTTCTTTAGAAAGTATTACCGGGGCATTATTACCGCAAAAATGACCCGCTATATACATATCGGCTACTTTAGTAAAACGCTCAAAATCGGAAACATACTCAGTAGGATTATCATAAAAGTCCTGGTTATCCAGTTTTTTACCATCCTTACGGCGGTTATAGTCCAGCACGTCTATCTGTACATAAACAGGTTCAGTATAGTTTTTACTCAGAAAGTCATCTGCAGATACCTCTTTAATTTTAACGGCATCCAATATTTCTTTTGCTCCCATACCCACTTTACCAACCCCGGTAAGAACTATTTTTATTGGTGGGAATATCTGTCTTTTCAGCCTGGCAATAAGTTCATCCTTATCTTTCAGCGTTTCAGCCTTAGGGAGGTTAAAAATTTCATATTTAAGGCCAAATGCCCTAAAACCGTTGTAAGCACCAACATTACCGGCGTATCGGCCAAAACCAATAAGGCGCCTGTTGGCTTCATCTACAATAGTTTCATGGTCATACAGGTCAATATCCTTATCAATTGCTGCCTGAAGCAGCTTTTGGTTATAAGGCTGTTTTTTTATGGTATGCGAAAAGAAAAAGTACTTTTTACCGGAAATAAGCGTATCAACAGGTACTTCTTTTACACCAAGGAGTACATCACAATCTGAAAGATCTTCGGTAATGTCAAAGCCCTGTGCTTTGTATTCTTCATCGGTAAATATCCTTATATCAGATGATTCAACTACAATTTCAGCTTGTGGGAATTGTTTTTTAAATGTGGCAAGTTCTGTAGGGGCAAAAACCACCCTTTTATCAGGCGGCGATTTACGTTCTTTAATTATTCCGAATTTCATTTCACTGTATTCCTTAATTATTTGATGTTTTGACAAAGCACCAAACAATATTTTATGTATTATACAAATTTCAGGTAAAAATCTGCCTTCAAAGATAATTGAAAATGCACGGTGCACCAATTATATATTTATAAATTTATTCACTACTTTTGCCGTCCCGGTTATGGTACACTTTTTGTAAACCATAATCGTAAACTTTTGGGGTCGACTGGTTTTGACAGCAGGTCGAATTGAAATGTAAGCACGTCGGGAAATGGAGCTGTTCCCGTATATCATTGTTCCGAACTTTTAAACGGCGAAAATAATTACGCTCTTGCTGCTTAATTCTGAATCATAGTAAGAAATTAGCCTCGTCCCTGCAAGGCAGGGAGGCGGGATTCTCCTGAAAAGCCTTGGTTTGTGGCGTTTCGATTAGGAGAACCGTAAAAATAAACCTGGATATCTTTTTGCTCTGTGAAGGTATCGAGACTTAAGGAGCTAAGTAGTGTGTGGCAGTTTCCGGCCTTGCACACTATCGAAAACCTAAGCGGAAAATAAGCGTGTAGAAAGCTCTTTAGTTGCCTGTTTGGACCCGAGTTCGATTCTCGGCGACTCCACTTGACCGGAAAGATACGCAGATTTGTGTCCTTTCCGGTTTTTTATTGAGTATTAATCAATGTTTATCATATAGATAATACGTACAGTCTCATTGACCTTAGATGTTCGATAATCTTTTCCGTCAAAAACGTTTTTTTTCGGAAATATCGAACCTATTAGCTCCCCTTTTCTTACTTCCGGGCAAATTTCCATAGTGGTTATTAAGTCGCGAAAGGGTGCTAATCGCTTTATCCTCTGGAAGGCCAAATAACGCGTTAAATTGTTAATGATATACAAAAAGGTGTTAATATACCTTTTATAAAGCGTAAATTTAATGACGTGGATATGCTGCTGTCAACTATGACCGTAAAAGTACCCGCATAGGCAAATAGTCATTCTAAATTAACCGCTGTTAAAATGCTACAAACAGAAAACATACTTTGTCCGGACGATATAAAAACTGAAAATACCACCGAACAATTTCTTATCGATGTACTTGAAGGGTTACAGGCCCAACAAAAAACATTACAATCAAAATACTTTTACGACCCTCACGGAGACGTCCTGTTCCAGCAGATAATGGCTTTGCCTGAATACTACCTCACACGTTGCGAATTGGACATATTCAAAAACCAGACAGAAGTATTGGCAGGCTTTCTTAGGCAGCATACACCATTTGACCTGATTGAGCTTGGCGCAGGCGATGCCACAAAATCATCTTATCTGCTCCAGCACCTCGTTGAAAGTGATGCAGAGGTTACCTATATGCCTATTGACATATCGGGAAACATCCTTTCTGTATTGTATAAAAGGTTGGCATTAGGTATACCTGCTCTGGACATCATACCCCTTGAAGGTGAATATTTCGACATGCTCCAAAAAGCGACACGGATATCAAACCGTAAAAAAGTTGTAATGTTCCTGGGAGGAAATATCGGAAACATGGAAAAACACGAAGCACTATCGTTCTGCAAAAAGATCAGGAAGTATCTGCAGCCCGGTGATATTGTGCTGATGGGGTTCGACCTTAAAAAACACCCGCAGATTATATTGGATGCTTATAGTGACAAACAGGGAATTACCGCCGCCTTTAACCTGAACCTGCTTTCCCGCATTAATCGTGAGCTTAGAGCTGACTTTGACCTCGATCATTTTGAACATTACCAAAATTATGACCCTTTAAGCGGTGCCTGCCGAAGCTACCTCGTTAGCCTGAAACAGCAGCAAGTACACATTGGGAAAGTGGAAATAAGCTTCGAACAAAACGAAGTGATTTATATGGAAGTGTCACAGAAGTTTTCGGAAACCGACATATCGGTAATAGCTGAGGAATCAGGTTTCTCAATAACCGGCTCCGCATATGACACAAAAAAATGGTTTACCGATTCTGTATGGACTGCTAAATAAGAGATTCGATATGGAAATCAATACTATAGCACCCACTACTTCCGTCAGGCTTTTACAGCTGTATAAAAAGATTCGAAGCCATTCCGAAGAAATTTGCAAACCCCTCGAAACAGAGGATTATGTAGTTCAGCCTATAGCCGATGTCAGCCCACCAAAATGGCATTTAGGGCATACTACATGGTTTTTTGAGACCTTCATACTCCTGCCCCATTTCAAAAACTATAAGGAATTTAACCCACAATATAATTTTGTCTTTAACAGCTATTACGAGAGTGTAGGAGCCCGTGTGGTACGCACCGACCGTGGCAACCTGAGCCGCCCTTCCGTTGCCGACATTTACCAATACAGGGCATATGTAGATAAGCAAATGGA
>JBQGDS010000070.1:0-8062 GCA_052039185.1 Flavobacterium sp. | reverse complement strand
AGCATCTTCCCATTGTGGCCTGTAATACTTTACAAAACCTGTTTTAGCAGTATAGTAATGCCCGGGGGGGAAAGTTGAAAACGTTTGGCACTGGTCGGCAATGGCTTTCATTTCTGATGAAAAATATATCCTTCCCCTTTCGTCAAGGCCGTAATACATAGGCTTTATGCCAAGCGGGTCGCGCCCTGCTATGTAATCATCACCATCAATAACCACAAAGGCAAACATTCCGTCAAGCAAGTGGCAAAAATCATAACCAAACTCCTCGTATAAATGAACTATAACCTCAGAATCAGATGTGGTTCTGAATGTATGGTGTTTTAAAATGGTATCGCGCAATTCGAGGTGATTGTAAATTTCGCCGTTATGTACCATCCAGGATGAAGATGTACCCTGAATAGGCTGCTTACCCGTATGCAGGTCAATTATAGACAGGCGCTCATGCGCCAGGATATGCCCTTTTTCAGTTACATGGTTATCGCTCTCATCTGGGCCGCGGTGCGACATCCTTTTAGAAAGCTGTTGTACCAGCTGCTCATCTTTACCTTTTCCTATAATTGCTAAAATTCCGCACATACGCTTTGTCTTGTTTTAATTAGTAAGCTACAAAAGCCCACATGGTTATTTTCAACAAGACAAATTTGGTTTTTAGCTTTCAATTATAAAACATAGAACAGCAATGTAGTTTTATATTAAAACTTAAAATTATACTTTAGGGCAAAAATGTTATTGTATGGCGATATTTAAGAGGAAGATGGTTACAAATCTTAATCAGGCAATTTCTTCAATCAGATACTTTGTAGTACCGATTTCAAACGTACCGCCGGTTTCCATACCAAGCAGTTTTGCCCCAAGCGGAGATTGCGGCGACAGTGCAATTACCGATTGCCCATCAACAGTTATTTTTGGCAATGCAGCGCTTATAAAGAGTTTCATACCATTTGCCTTTACAAGACTGCCCAATACTGCTTTTGTATGGATAGCATCCGGATCTATTTTATCAAGAATGGCTTTTTGTTGAAGAAATTCACCCAGCTTATTATTAAGCTTTTCCTGTTCCAGGTGCATCATGCTCAGGGCCGTTTCATGTTTATCGCCCGCCGAACCTTTAGCATCATTGGCAGCGCCTTCGGTAAGCGCGGCAATCATGTCACGAAAGGCATCAATCCTATCCTGGGTTTGCTGCTTATAATAATTAAGGACTTGTTGTTTTGAAATCATGGAGATTTAAAAAGGGAAAGATTTAAAGATGCCCTTACGAGAATCTTTAAATCTTTAAATCTAAAATTTTTAAATTAATCAGAAATTAAACTTGTACGATGCTCCTACAAGGAACTGGAAACCCTGAACCGGATAATTTATCCATCGTTCATAATCCTGGTTGGCAATGTTGTTTAGCTTAAGGAAGCCCGTAAGCCTTTCATTATACCTGTAGCCTACGTGAGCATTCAGGTCGAAATAACTTTTCAGCGTAACCACTTCCTGGTCAAAAAATGCAGGGTCAAAAGGGTTAGGCACAAAGTTGCGATCTTTCCTGTCGCCTACAAAAAATACATTGGCACCAGCATACCATTTTGCTGTTATGTCCACATCAAGGTCAGCCCCAACTTTTATTTCAGGCAAGTTCCATGCTTCCTGTTCACGGTCGGTACTATAACTGTAGTAAGATCCATTAATACCGAAAGAAACGCTCTTAGAAAAATCAGCCCTTAACTCTCCAAAGAAACTGATGGTTTTTACATTATCATACAATAATTCGAATGAATTACCATACATGTACGCTTTCTGCTCGGTACCTGCATTAATACCCAATACATTGTTAGAAGCAAAAATGCCTTTATCGTCTTCATTCATATATGCCCCACGGATGTTATACGCCACGCTGTTGGCAAGTTTACCCTTTAGCCCTACATATATATCATATTTTTGGTCCGTTGGTGTAATTATAAGCGTTGGTGAAACAAACGGATTTGCAGCAACAGCATCAGCATAAGTATTCTGGCGCAATGTACCTTCGGCACCCGCGTAAGCCACCATAAGGTCGCCTACCACTTTGTACGATGCCTTAACCTGCGGATATACAAAGAACCTGCCTTCGCTGTTACCGTTTATTTTACCCATGCTGTAAAACAGCCCTGCACCTATTTGTACCGAAAGGTCTTCCTGCTGGTATAGAAGGCTCGGCTGCAGCCCAAGGTTAAAGTGGCTGTACTCCTGCCCGTTATTGGTATAAAAACTGCGTTCGAATGTACCACCTGTATAATCGGCCACAAAATCAACTTTTATCTTTTCACCCAATACATCAATATCAAGTGCCGGCTTTATAAAAAAGCGGTTCTCGGCAGAGCCTTCAGCATCCCAGAAACGCCTATATTGTGCCGATGCTTCATTAAATATCCCATCTTTGGCAGCGATCTTTCCGCCTACGTAAAAGTTATGATAGGTTTGCTGCGGGTCAATAGCATCAATCTCTCCCGGCAATGCAAAATTTATAAAATCTTTAGGCAAGCCGTACCAATTATAAATCTGGTGCTGGTAACCCAAATCGGCATTCCAGTTGTACGATTGCTGGCGATTGCCATAAGTAAGGTCAAGCGCAGTGTTGTAATACTTATCATCAAGCACTACATCATCAATACCGCCCTGTGATGACAGGTGGCGCAGCATACCGCCTACATACTCATTACGGTTCAGGTTTTCGGTTATAAATAATTCGGCATTTACCGTACCATAGTTACCTATACCCAGTGTAGCATAGTTGTTATACAGTTTTTCCCTCTGTGGCCTGTCTACACCTGCTGCCTTACCTTTTGCAGGCGTGAATGTTGACGCTACAGGAAACGAAAAGATATTGTACTGTATCTCTTCACGTTGCGTGTTATCGTCATCTTCCATTACCGGGGTTTCCTTTACCTTAAAAGCATCAGAAATAGTTGGTGTATACGGCTTAACAACGTTTACAACCTCGGTACCTATGTTTTCGTCTTTCTTCTGTGCATTGGCCTGCTGAAGCCCTGCAAGGGCTACAACAAATGCTATATATTGAAACTTGATCTTCATATTTGTCAGGATGGCTTAGATTATTAGTTTTGAACAGATGAATTACGTTTGGCTTCCTCGTTTTTAATAAGGTCATACTCCTTTTGGGCTTCTTCAACCACATCAGGGTATGACTTAAAGTTCTTAATAACACTCTCCAGAATGTAGGTAGCCTGGAAACTGTCCTTAAGCCCGTAGAAGTTTTTAGCCATAACCACAAGGCCTTTTGCCCCAAAGTATTTATAGCCTGAGTAATCTTTTGACAGCTTTTGTACCGCAGTATTGGAAGCTTCAAATTTTCCGTCCTTATTTTTAAAGTAAGCATCATAATACAATGCCTCGGCAGCAAGCTCGCCCTTAGCTATTGTAAGCAATTTGGCGTAAGCAGCACGTGCCTTTGTTTCATCATTGGTTTTTATAGCCGAACGCGCCACAATAATCTGCGCATCGCTTTTTATACGGTCTTCGGTTTTAGTATTAGCCAACACTTTATCTGCATACACCACTGCATTAGCATAATCTTCACTATCATAATAACTCTTCATCAGGTTGGCCTGCGCGAAAGTTACATTCTGAGGATATTCTGCTTCCGTTTCAAGTCGCTTTAGCACAGGGATCGCTTTGGGATACTCTGTTTTCTTAAGATGTATCTGGGATAATCTTGCCAATGCCTGCTCTGTAAACTCGTTACGGGCTTTGCTTATCACAAATTCATAGTTAGGCACAGCATTACTTTCCAACCCTTCAGCATAATACGATTGTGCCAGGTAAAAATTGGCCTTTAAAGCGTGCGCCCCGTTAGGGAATTTAGACACATAACCTGATAAAGATGAAATTGCCTGTTTGGTATTGTTTTGCAGGTATTGCTTTTCAGCAGCTTCAAAAGTGGTATTATCAAGGTCGGCATCACTTACATCAACAAAGCCCAGTGTTTTAACCCATGTAGCATATTCATCTACATTACCATTATCCACATAAATGTTACGGGCGGTACTCACCGCCTCCATAGCTTCAGGGGTATTTGGGAACTCAGCCACCACTTCCTTAAACTTAGCAAGCGCCTGCTGGTCTTTTTCGGCATTGTAGTAAATAAGCGCCTGACGCATCATCGCCTTGCTAACGTATGAACTGCCCCTGTAATTTTCTATAAGCCTGTCATACGTTTGTATCGCTTTGGTTGTATTATTTTCGGTAACATAGGTATTACCCAGTTCGTATAGCGCATCATCAGCATATTGCGATTTAGGATACGCCTGTACAAATTTGGTAAGATCTTCAATTTTCCTGTCGTTGCGCTGAACAAAACCGTAGCTAATACCCTTCTGGAAAAAGGCATAATCTGCATCAATACCTTTCATTTCAATTGCCTTATTGTAGGCATCCATTGCCGGCCAGTACTTGCCGGTTACAAAGTTACTGTCGCCCAGGCGCAGGTAAGCATCATTAAGCCTTACCTTATCGCTCTTTTCGGCAGTTACATATTCGGCAAAGTGTTTTGCAGCCTGGTCATATTCACGCAATTTAAAGTAGGTATATGCAAGATTGTAATTAGCATGCTTAAACTCAGGCGTTGTCTTTGCCTCGGCATAACCCATAAACTGCTTATAGCTTATAAGAGCTTCGCCAAAAGAATCCAGCGTATATTCCGTTTCCGCCTTCCAGAAGGTTGCCCTGGCGGTAAATCTCGGCTCTCTTTGCTCGGCGATTGATTTTTTGAACAGCCCAAGCGCTTCCTGGTAGTTGCCATCGGTATACAATTCCATACCGCGGTAAAAAGCTACTTTTTGGTAAGCAGCCCTGTTTTGAGGTGAGCGGTCTTTTTCCAGTATAGATAACGCTTCCTTGTAGTTTTTAGATGTTATATACGAATTGATAAGCAGCGTTTGTATTTCCTGCTTGTATGACGTTGCCGGATATTTTTCAAGATAAGCGTTAAGCACTTCCGGAACACTTTGGTACGGGTTACCTATTTCGTAGCTTAGTTTGGCATAGTTCAGCCATGCATCTTCCTGTATCTTCAGGTCATACTCCATTTCCGAAGCATTTTTAAACGCATTAAGCGCCTGTTGCTTGCGGTTGGTTTTCAGGTAGCTTTCACCCAAATGATAGTATGCGTTTTGCGCAACATGGTCATTACCATCTACAATTTTATTGAACTGCGCTATAGCATTCTCATAATCAGCCTGCTTGTAGTAAGCATACCCCAGCTGGTAAAAATCGGTATTATTCCATTTACCCTTTTTGCCACGGTATTCTTTCAGGTATGGCAAAGCTTTGTCATACTGCTTCAGGTTAAAGTAGCTTTCACCTATTATCTTGTTCAGTTCTGATTTTTCGTTGGCGTCACTTTTGGCAAGCTGTGGTACACCCAGGTCAATCGCCTTTTGGAAATTCCCCAGCTTAAAGTTCATATCTGCCTGGAAGTAGGACATTTTTTCCTTGTATTTCTCCTGGTCGTCAACCTGGTCAAAATACTTATTGGCATCTTTATAATTATCGCTTTCATAAGCAAGGTAGCCAAGGTAGTATTTAGCCTGCGAGCCAAACTCCTTAGAGTTTACCACTTTATTCAGGTATTTTTCAGCCTGCTTTTTATCACCGGCATTAAAATAAGCATACCCTTTCTGGAAGTTGTAGCGCTGCCTGTTGGTATCGCTCATGTTATCCTCATTTACCTTATCAAACCATTTTAAAGCCTGTGGGTACTGCCCCTGGTCAAAATAGTAGGTTGCCACTTCAATGTATGCCTGGTTCTGCTTGGTGCTGGTAGGATAATCTTCTACAAAATCCTCCATAAGCACATCAGCATTCATCTGGTTAAGGCGAATGGCGCAATTAGCTATGTAATAAGCACAATCGGCCTGAACCTCCATGTCCTTATTGTTGTTTTTTGTCTTTTCAAAAAGTATCTGTGCGGCCTGGTACTGCTTATCGTTATACAGTGCAACCGCCCGCTCAAATTCGGTAAGGTTATGGGTGTAAATGGTAGATTGCTGTGCCGACACTTTGAGCGCCCCGAGGGAGAGCGACAAAAATAATAGCCTGTTTAGTCTGCGCATACGTTATGGTTTTAATGATAGCCAAATATATCAATTCTTATTTATTTAACGGACGATTTTAGGGTTTTAGTATTTGAAAATTCCTCTATTCTCACATATACTTACAAGTTGTTTTTGAATATAAATCTGCTACTTTATTCACATCAAATTTGTTAACCGTAATCTTTTGGACTTTAGGTAAAATAATTTTGTACATTTCGTGAAACTTAATCTTACACTATGGACAGAAATTACAAGCTTAAAGTTTATGAAGAAGGAGAAAGAAGATGGTATTGGAAAGCCATTTCGCTCGATGGCTTAACTGTGATTTCAGCTTCAGCAAAGGCATTTCCTACCCAATACCAGGCGAAAAGAAATGCAGATATGGCGGGATATACCGAATACTGATTTTAATTTCAGGAAGAATTAATTACGCTTCGCATATTCGTGAGGCTTTTTAGATGGCACATGTTTACACAGTTGCGTAAAATAATGTATTTTCGCAGGATGATGACACATGAAGATATTGAAACGGTAAAGCAATTGCTTTCCACTCCTAAAAAAATTGCTATAATACCGCACCGAAATCCTGACGGAGATGCCATGGGCTCTACGCTGGGTTTATACCACTACCTTAAATTAAAAGGACACACACCTACCGTAATAGCGCCAAATGAATTTCCTGAATTCCTTGCATGGCTTCCGGACGCAGGCTCAGTAAAAATATTTGAAAAAGACCCTGAACTGGTTACCAAAGTCCTTGAAGAAGCCGAACTGGTTTTTACCCTCGATTTTAATCATCTCGGGCGCACAGGTGACCTTATGGAAAAAGCCTTAAAACAGCTTACTGCACCATTTATCATGATAGACCATCACCAGATGCCGGACACTTATGCAAAGGTGGCATTTTCGGATACTTCTTACGGATCTACCTGCGAAATGGTATATCATTTTTTAAATGCCCTGGGCGAAGAAAGCCTGATTGACAAAACTATTGCTACGTGCCTGTACACAGGTATTGTAACCGACAGCGGATCGTTCCGTTTTCCTTCAACAACCGGTACTACACACAGGATTGTTGCAGAATTTATTGATAAAGGCATTGACAACAGTGAGATACACAGTCTGCTGTTTGACAACCATTCCCATAACCGCATTCAAATTTTGGCAAGGGCTTTGCAGAACATGCGGGTATTGCCGCAGTATTGCACATCGTATTCGTCATTAAGCCAGGAAGAGCTAAACAGCTTTAACCACAGTAAGGGCGATACCGAAGGCATAGTGAATTACGGGCTTAGTATGAAAGACATTGTTTTTACAGCATTTTTTACTGAAAACAAAGACGAAGGGATTATAAAAATTTCTTTCCGCTCTAAAGGAGGTTTTGATGTAAATACCTATGCCAGGAAATATTTTAGCGGCGGCGGGCACGTAAATGCTGCCGGCGGAAAATCAACTGAGTCACTTGAGGCCACCATACAAAAATTTATTGCTACTTTAGCGGACATAAAAATTGGGTAAGATGAAGAAAATGATTGTTGCAGGGCTTGTTATAGCCGGCATAATGACAGCAGGATGCTCTCAGCAGCAGGCACGTAAGCCCATATCGCACTCTTCGGGAACTTTCATGAAAGAATCTATAAAGCGTAATAAAAAGCTTGTAGCAAATGAGGAGTCAAAAATAGATTCGATCATAAAAAGCAATCCTAACATAAAATATATTGCTTCAGATAAAGGGTACTGGTATCATTACGAAGTAGAAAAAACTACCGATACCATAACACCAAAACGTGGCGATGTGGCTTATTTTACTTATGATGTAAAAGACCTGAAAGGCAACGTCATCTATTCTGAAGTAGAATTACGCCCTCAGGTGTATTATGTAGATAAAGAAAACATTATGATGGGATTAAGGCACGGTATAAAGCTTATGAACAAAGGCGAAACCGTAACGTTCCTTTTCCCAAGCCATATGGGTTACGGCT
>JBQGDS010000069.1:0-2957 GCA_052039185.1 Flavobacterium sp. | reverse complement strand
TATAGTCGTTAAGAACTTCTGTTTTAAAATCTTCAAAAGAAAGCTCTTTCTTTGTTTCTGTCTCTGTCATAAAAACCTATGGTTGTGTGATTACAAATTTAATTAAAAGTATGATATATCATAACAGTGAGTAAAAAAAGTAGTTTCGGTATCTGTAAAAAAATATCCGATAGCAGAATATACAATGAATTATTTATAGTAAAATTGGATTAAAATTACATTTAATTAATTTTTACACGCAATTTTCTTTTTTAGAACCATTTTCTGGTAAACAGGTTAATGAGCGTACCAGGGCTTATTGTGACCACAAAACGTATCTTTTCACTATAATTTCCATCAAACTCAAATCCGTTACTGGAATATACAGGAAAGTATAATTCAAAATAGTCAGGTACCAAATTAAGACGAATACCACTATCATATACAAACTCTGCATTTCTTAATTTGTTCTTCAGCAATCCGGCATCGCCATATACTTCAATCCAGTTCCATATATTAAAGCTTGCATTTACCGTTGTCATCCACTGGTTGGCAAATCGTGTATCCAGCATAGATTTAAATCCACCTTCCGCCATTACATATTGCTGACTGAAAAGCCCCGTCTCTTCGGAGCGGCCGTATAAATTATAATCAAACATATAATCCGTAGGCCTGTCCAGTCCGAAACTAAAAAACTCGGAAGCAGTGCTGCGGTATAAAAATAACCCGGCATAAAAGCGCAGGTTTATCTGGCGATTGTCATTAAACAATCTCCGGTATTGTACTTCGCCCGAAAGCTTTCCGAAGTTGTTGGATAGCTGTACATCAGTAAAGAAGTTATAATGCTTGGTAATTTCAGACTCATACATACTATACCGCAGGTTGAATACCGAATAATTTTCGTTCTGTTCGCTGGTATCGGCAAATTCCGATGCTTCACGATCTACAATTACGTGGCGTATTACCACAAACTCTTTTTTGTTTTTGCGCAAGTCTTCATCACGAAAACGGAATTGTATGCTAGGCGTAAACTTTATATAAGCAGCATCAGGCGCATAATGATAGGTAGAACCGCTTAAGCCATAACGTACATTGTATAAAGAGCCTTCTCTTATATACTGGTTATATAAAAATGCAGCTGAACCAATAAGATGCCCTGTTTTAGTAGAGTAGGTAGGTTCAATGTCAAAAATAAAAGGTTTTTCAAGCAGTGATTTGTTGTGCATGCGCAAGCCTACCGAAACACCATCATAAAGGTTAAATATAAAGTTAGGCACATAAAAAACCTGATTGTATTTAGGATCTTCCAAATCCTGGAAGAAGGTAAATTTAAAAGGGCGGTTAAATAATCCTTTTACTGATTTATAATTGTTACGGGTATTAAATTCGGGGATCTCATTATTGTAATTCAGTACAAGTTTATGAGCGTCATTCCTTGGGATCGTTACAGTACTGTCTGTAGTTACATTTTCCAGCCATTGTTTAAAGAGTATTTCACCGGATTTATTTATGCTGTATAATGATATGGGTACATCAGTCCCGGTTTTATTCTTGATTTTTACGGTGATAGAATTTTTATCTTTTTTCAGGCTGCCGAAGGTAAAATCAATAAGTTCCCGCGTATTTACAACCGTGCCGAAAAACCAATCAAGATTTTTACGGGTTTTAGCCTTGATTATAGTTTCAAAATCGTCACGGTTGGTTTGCTGAATAGTGTTGACTGTGTAAAATTCTTTGATACTATTAGAAACAACAGAATCGCCTAAATAAGAATCGAGATAATTCAGACTCAATCCCGCACGTCCACGCCCAGCAATCTGCTCGTTGAATTTTATGTAGGTATCTTTAGGATCGCCTATTGGCTGATCAAGGTTTTTGCGTGCCATGAGCAAATAAAGGTAATTGTACTGCCCATTAAATGGTACATTAAAAAGATTAAAGCCTTTTAGTATCCACCAGTCGCCAAGATCGCCCATCATACGCTTGTCCTGATGGTACTCATCAACATATTTCATTAACAGGTAAGTCTGAATGCCGTCAACAATCCAATGGTCTTTTCTGGGGTCAAGCTTTAGTGTATTCTTTAGATAGGTGTTGAGATACGCTTTCAGGAAACGGATTTCATAAAGAAATGAATCTGGAAACGGACTGAGGAAGGAGGGAAGCTGGTTAAGTCCGTATACAGGGTTACGCGCATAATCGGCTTCCATAACCATAATTTTACCTGAAGGATAACTCCCCAGATTCTCATTGGTGAAGTTTACAATTTGCTCAATCAATACAGCCCTTTGTATAGGAGTAGTCCTGCTGGTTTTAAGATTAGTGTTTACTTCAACAGTATTGGTACGGTATACTTCATATTGGCTTTTACCACTTTCGAAAGACAGGTTAAAACTGTTTAAGGCTTTTCCTGTAAAGTAATATTGGGCAGCTGTGTTGTTTATTTCTTTATTCCCCTCATATAGGTCTGACACTACACTAACATTAACAGGCACAGTTACTGTTACATCATAATCACTGACAGCGTTGGCTATATCATCAAGGTTTTCATTACTGTAATATACAAAACTGCCATTCTCAATACGGGCCGGGGATAGGAACCAGTCCCTTAATACATAATTACCTTTATCATCATATCCAAAACGTGTAAAACGGTCTTTAGGCAGCTTAACGGAGTAACTAATATTTATTTTAATTTTTTGGCTGGGCTGCAAAGGTGTGTTCAGTTGTACAACTACGATATCAGGCTGTCCATCAGGCCGGCTATATGTTATGGGCTGCCGATTTTCGGTCATTGAAGATATTTCAGTCTTTCCCCTTTCATCATCAGAAGCAAGATGGAATGCGCGTACAAACTCATCAGAAAACCGCTTTGCCAGCTTACTTTCCTTGTCAGAGTACGCGTTGTTCCAGTCATTAAGTACAATTTGTCTTAATGCCGTGCCTTCCTGGTTGTAATACGTAAGTTCCTGCGTTAC
>JBQGDS010000068.1:0-3399 GCA_052039185.1 Flavobacterium sp. | reverse complement strand
ATTTATTAGCAATACCTGCAAAAAACTGTTCAACATTATGCGGGGCAATGCCCACCTGGAATGTATTACTCCTATACTGCCTTTTTACATCGTGCAATGCACCTTCAATAAGTTTGTTTGATTTATGTATCAATGCAATATGGTCGCACATATCCTCTACACTTTCCATACGGTGCGTAGAAAATATCACAGTAGTACCCTGATCGCGCAATGCCAGTATTTCATCTTTAATAATGTTGGCATTTACAGGGTCAAAACCACTGAAAGGCTCATCCAGTATCAATAGCTTTGGCTGGTGCAATACTGTTACTACAAATTGTATCTTCTGTGCCATACCTTTAGATAGTTCCTGGATTTTTTTGTTCCACCAACCTTCAATTTCAAGGCGTTCAAACCAGTATTTCAGCTGTTTTTTAGCATCTGCTTTACTAAGTCCTTTTAGCTGGGCAAGGTATAAAGCCTGCTCACCCACCTTCATGGTTTTGTAAAGGCCGCGCTCTTCGGGCATGTAGCCAATGTGTGAGATATGCTGTGGACTTAATTTTTCACCGTCAAGGTAAACTTCGCCGCTATCGGGCATGGTAATTTGGTTGATGATACGGATAAGGGATGTTTTTCCCGCACCGTTTGGCCCCAGCAAGCCGTAGATGCTGCCTTTGGGAACCTGTAATGAAACATTGTTAAGCGCGGTATAATTACCGTATTGTTTTACAACGTTTTTAACTTCTAGTATTGATGATGCCATTTAATATTTTTATTGTGCCCGTAAATTTAATTATATGTACTGAAATATAGTTAAAAGTTACGGAATAGTAATTCTAAATATTATACTCATAAAAAAACCCATCCTTAACTCGAAAGAAAAGGATGGGAAAAATTGCTATGAAAAAGAAAAATTCACTAGCTAGCTAGTGAGTTTCAAATATATAATAATTTCTTAAATTAGGAAAACATATCCTTAACTTTTTCAAAAAAAGATTTATCGCTCTTTTCCGGTTTAGGGATAAAGTTTTCGTCAGTAAGTGATTTTTCAAAAAACTGGCGTTGCTCTTTAGTAAGATTCTTTGGCGTCCAAACGTTTACATGCACCAGCAAATCACCGTTGCCATAACTGTTAATACTTGGCACACCCTTACCTTTAAGCCTTAATATCTTACCGCTTTGTATACCTTCCTCCAGTTTTATTCTTACCTTGCCGCCTACTGCTTCAATATCTTTTGAAACGCCCAGGGCAGCTTCAGCAAAACTTATATACAGGTCCAGGTGCAGGTTTTCACCTTCACGCTTTAAGGTTTCATGCTCAGCCTCTTCAATTGCCACTATAAGGTCGCCCGGAATGCTATTGCCACCCGGAGCATCATTACCTTTACCTGTTACTTTTAGCTGCATGCCATCGGCTACACCGGCAGGTATCTTGATTGATACCGTTTCATCTTCCATAATCATACCCTGCGCATCAGCATGGTTTGGTTTCTGGTCAATAAGCTGGCCTGTCCCACCGCATGAATGACATGTAGATGCCGTTTGCATCCTGCCTAATATTGTATTGGTCACTTTCATTACCTGGCCTGTACCGTTACAGGTACTACATGTCCTGTAGGTAACGCCTTTAGCCTGTACCTTACGTTTTACCTTTACTTTCTTTTCTACACCGTTGGCAATTTCTTCAAGCGTAAGTTTTACTTTAATACGAAGATTGCTCCCTTTCATCCTGCGCTGGCCACCGCCACCGCCAAATCCACCAAAACCGCCACTGAAGCCACCGCCAAAAGCACTACCGAAAATATCGCCGAACTGGCTGAAAATATCATCCATGTTCATACCTCCCGCACCACCGCCAAAGCCTCCTGCACCATCAAAAGCGGCATGCCCGTACTGGTCGTACCTTGCTTTTTTGTCAGGGTCGCTCAGTATTTCATATGCTTCGGCAGCCAGCTTAAAGTTTTCTTCAGCAGCTTTATCGCCCGGGTTTTTGTCAGGGTGGTATTCAATAGCTTTTTTGCGGTACGCCTTTTTTATCTGTTCCGGCGTAGCGCTTTTATCAATACCCAGTATTTCGTAAAAGTCTTTTTTCATTTCGAGATTTGTTTAAACCATAAAAGGTTTAGTTACCAATAACAACTTTAGGGAAACGTATAATTTTGTCGCCCAATTTATAACCTTTTTCCACTACATCTACAATTTTACCTTTAAGGTCGTCGCTTGGTGCCGGTATCTGTGTTATCGCCTCGGCGTAGTCGGCATCAAATGCGTCACCTGCCTTAAGCTCCACCTGCTCCAGTCCTTTTGATTTAAGTGTATCGGCAAATTTATTATAAATAAGCTCTACTCCTTTCAGTAGGCTTTCATCTTCTGATTTTACTATCTGGGCAAGCGCCCTGTCAAAATCATCCATTACAGGCAGCATTGCCTGCATTACTTCCTGATTGGCAGTCTTAAAAAGCTCCAGCCTTTCTTTAGAAGTACGTTTCTTGTAGTTTTCAAATTCAGCAAACAGGCGAAGGAATTTATCTTTTTCCTTTGCAAGATCTTCCCTCAGCTTTTCTTCTTCAGTAAGATTTTCAGCCGATGGTATTCCTGCCTCGGTTTCGTTAGCTGTCTCAGTAGCTTCAGCATTTGTATTTACTTCATTTTCCTGCTTTAGGTCTTTTTCTGTATTACCTGAATTTTCCTGGCTCATATTCTTAAATATTTTCTTAAACATTATAATCCCAAAATGGTATTTGCGGCAAAATTGCAAAAGTATTGCCAAAAGGGACTAAATGTCAAATTGTCACAGGAAAATTTTTAATATTTAGAATACAGCATCTATTTAAGCAAGTCTTTAAGCGCTTTTTCGAGGGAAAGAAATTTAAACTGGTAGCCTTCGGAAATGATTTTGCGTGCACTGACATTCTGGCTCGCAAGCAGCAGCGTACTCATTTCCCCTAATACGGCTTCAAGTACAAACTTAGGCACATTAGGCATAAAATAAGGCCTGTCCAGTACCTTGGCTATCATTTTCATAAGGGCATTATTTGCAACAGGATGTGGTGCAACGGCGTTATAAACACCTTCAAGCTCATGCATAATTATGTGATAATAAATACCTACAAGATCCTGAATATGTATCCAGGACTGCATTTGCTTACCACTGCCAAGCCCTGAGCCAACACCAAACTTTACAGGTTTAGCCATTTCGGCCAGCGCCCCGCCTTTGCCTGAAAGAACCAAACCGGTACGTACTTTTGCAATTTTAATATTACCTGCCTGCTGCACCCTGTCAACGGCTTTTTCCCATTCCTGTACCACGTGGCTTAGGAATGAGTTATCAAAGTCAGTAAAGTCTTCTGAATAAACAGCCGAAAGGCTGTCAGGATATATACCTATAGCCGATGCCGATATAAACTGCTGCACATC
>JBQGDS010000067.1:0-6014 GCA_052039185.1 Flavobacterium sp. | reverse complement strand
TGCCTGTGCAAGGTCAGGGCGACCAACATCGCCTATAAAAAGTGTATCGCCGGTAATTATACCGTGCATCTTTCCGTTTTCTTCAATAAGGTAACAGGTGCTTTCCAGCGTGTGTCCTGGAGTATGAATGGCTTTTATAGTATAGGCACCAACTTTAAATTCCTGACCGTCATTAGCAATTACGGCATCAAATTCAGGTTTGGCTGTTGGCCCATAAACTATTGCAGCTCCTGTTTTGGCAGCCAGATCCAGGTGGCCTGACACAAAGTCGGCATGAAAATGCGTTTCAAAAATGTACTTTATTTTAGCATTGTCTTTCGTTGCTTTATCAATATATGGCTGAACCTCTCTTAACGGATCGAAAATTGCTGCCTCGCCGTTACTTTCTAGGTAGTATGCTGCCTGTGCTATACACCCGGTATATATCTGTTCCAGTTTCATGGTCAAACTTTATTTAGTATTATACGCAAAGATACCAAAACATATATTACAAATACTGCCAATAAAAACCTGTTTATAAATGTATTGAGTGTAATAATTTGATATTTAGTGTATTGTGTTATAGTTTCAGGCATGTTTTTTGTTATATGTTTATTATGGGCAGAGAATTATTTTTTAAAATTATGGCAATCGCAATTTTTGGTTTATTTTTTTGAAAATTATTAAATCAAACGTTTTAGGATATGATTTCTTCTCCTATATTTGTATGCTTTTTATAAAAGCTAATGTTATATATTAAGTCGTTGTAAATTTTAAAGTATGGCAACAGCAACCAAGCCCAGGGTGGGCATGTATGAAAATGTGAAAAACCAGTTTGAAAAGGCTGCCAAAGTCATGGGACTGGACGAAAGTGTTAAGAAAATACTTTCAATTACAAATAATGAAATCGTTGTGCACTTTCCGGTGAAGATGGATAACGGAAAAGTAGAGGTGTTTACAGGCTATAGGGTACAGCACAATAATGCGCTGGGCCCATATAAAGGAGGCCTGCGTTACCATCCTACTGTAGATATAGATGCAGCAAGAGCACTTGCTACATGGATGACATGGAAAACAGCACTTGCCGGCCTGCCTTATGGTGGTGGTAAGGGTGGTATACAGATAGATCCTAAATTATACTCTCAGGGAGAACTTGAAAGAATTACAAGGCGTTTTACTTACGCACTTGGCGATAATATTGGTCCTGAGCATGATATTCCTGCTCCGGATGTAAATACAAATGCACAGATGATGGCTTGGATTGCTGACACTTATATGTCAACTAAAGCACCTGCTGAGCGTTCTAAAAACCAGCACGTTGTTACCGGTAAGCCGGTAGGTTCGGGAGGACTTGAAGGGCGTGACAGGGCTACTGGCTTTGGTGTGGTTGTTACACTTGAAGCATGGGCTAAGCTAAAAGGCACAACGCTTGAAGGTAAGCGTTATATTGTACAGGGCTTTGGTAACGTAGGTTACTGGGCTGCTCATTTTATGAACAAGAACGGTGCAATACTTGTAGGTGTACAGGATGCTACAGGTACTATATATAATCCTGAAGGTATTGATCCTCAGGCACTGCTTCGTTATCAGGCTGATAATGGTACCATTACAGGATATAAAGGTACACAGGAATATGCTTCGGAAGAGTTTTTCAGCATTGACTGTGACGTTATCATACCGGCTGCACTTGGCAACCAGATTACTGAAGACAATGCAGATTCTATTAAAGCTAAGGTAATTGCAGAAGGCGCCAACGGCCCTACAGATACTGAAGGCGAAGCTATATTGATTGCTAAGGGTATTGATATTATTCCTGATATCTTATGTAACTCAGGCGGTGTGGTAGGTAGCTATTTTGAGTGGCTTCAAAACCGTAATGGTGAGATATGGACTATGGACGATGTAATTATCAAACTTAGGAAAAAACTTGAAGAAGCTTTCGGTAAGGTTATCAATTCATCTGTTCAGTATAAAACTGACTGGAGGACTGCGGCCTATGTTGTAGCTTTATCAAGAATTGAACTTGCTTATAAGCAAAGGGGTATTTTCCCATAAATAATATATGAGATTTAAAAAAGGCACCTGTACAGGTGCCTTTTTTATTTTAAATCATTAACTTTGAGTAATTAAGCTTTACGTATGAAAAAATATATAGCCATTTTAGCCTTAAGCGTATCTGCAATTTCGGGAGCACAGAGCCTTACGCAGTACAGCTTTCAGCAGGATAGTGTTGCGTTAAAAGCTAACATGCCTGACTTTACCTATTATTCCGCTAATTATGATAAAGTGTTTGGTGAATATACCTATACTTTTAATACGCTTAATTTCGGTAACAGGAATGTATATGTGTCTGACAGTAACTTTTATTATCACGGTTCACAAAACCTTCCTTACATACCATCATTAAACCAAGCATTTGTGCCCTGCGAAAATCACAGCACAACAGGAATTATAGGGATTGGCGTGGCTGGGCTAACAGCCCTTTTTTCAGGCAGCCTTTTTGAAAAGGACTATACGCCAAAAAATATCGATTCATCATTATTTCGTTCACAACAATAAAATAAAAAAGGGCTTTTAAAAAGCCCTTTTTTATTTTATCCTCCCATATAGTCGCCGCCATCATCCTGGCCTTCACGACGCTGTTGCTGCTGTTCTTTCTGCCTGTCGGCTTTGGTCATATTGAAGCGGTAGGTAAAAGATAAGGTTACCTGCCTGCGCCTCCATTGCATTTCACTGTACGATTCTACCTGGAAAGGTATATCGGTTTCAATCTTCATCATTCTCGAGTTAAAAATATCCTGCACGTTAAGGGCAATTGTACCTTTATCTTTCAGTATATCTTTGCTTAATGATGTATTAGCGCTTGCCACACCACGTCGTTTACCCTGTGGAGTGTTTTGTGGCGCTTCATAATTTCCGTTAAGCTGCCAGTCAATCTTCCAAGGCAGGGATATTTTAGAGTTAACTCTTGTAGTCCACCCAAAAGCAGTACGGTTAAAGTTTTGGTATGAGTCATATACATCTCCTGTATCAGGATCGGTGTAAGCAAAGAAATAATCTCCTTTGGTTTCATTCCTGAAGAAGTTGAAATTACTGTTTATCCTCCACCATTTATAAGGATTATAGTTAATGTTGAATTCAAAACCAAAACGGTACTCTTTTGCAAGGTTTATAGGTGTTGTAAGCGTTATAGGTGTGCCTTCAGGCGTTGCGCCCTGTACCTGTCTTACAAACTGGTAACTGTCTTCTGTAACATTAAGGTATGCCGAAGAACTAAGTGTAAGCTTACCCCAACGCTTTAAGTAACCTAAGTCAAATGAGTTGGTCATGGATGGGTCAAGATCCGGATTACCCCTGAATACGTTAATATTACTTTCAAGCCCTGAGAACGGGTTAAGGAATCTTCCTCTTGGCCTGTTGATACGGCGGCTATAGCTAAGGCTTACATTGCTGCTTTCCGAAAATTCATACGACAGGAATGCGCTTGGGAAAAAGTTGTTATATCGCTTGTTATTATATTGCTGCTCATTAATAAGGTTTACATCAATATTTGAGTCTTCCCACCTAAGCCCGAACATGTAGGAGAACTTATTTATTTTAGAACCATATTGTACATATAATGCATTCACTTTTTCCTTATACTCAAGGAAATTGGTAAAATCACGATTGTTTTCCCATAAATTTGTGCCAGGGTTAAGCCTTTCGGCTCGGGCATCATTTTCCAGAGTGGTAAAACTACCACGGTATCCGGCTTCAAAACGGCTGTCTTTGCCAAACGGCAGTACGTAATCTGCCTGAAGCAGGGCGCGGGTTTCGTCTTCATTATTAAGTGTACGCTCAAAAGTATTAGGAGATGAAGCAATACCTTCTGTAGTGGTATTATTAATCATTGCGTTTTCATCTTCTAGGCTCTTTGATACCGAAGCATCTAATTTAAGTTCATGGCCATCTTCATTGAATTTTTTGAAAAGGCTTGTTGAGTACTGCACATTATCGTCATCACTGTCCTGGCCGTTGTAACGCCATACTTTATTGATGAAACTCCTGTTGGCATCATAATTTGTATAGTAGGTATCGGTAGTGTTGCCGCCTCCAGTTTTCCTGAAGTTAACCGAGTTGGTCCAGGTAAGTGTTTTATCTAGGAACCACTCCATGCCGAAGCTGGCATTAAAGCCTTTACGAAGGCGTTCATTTTCTCTTCTCTCGTCAGTAAAGCTTGTAGTCTCGTCAGTAATCCTGTCGCGGTAACGGCTGTCAGTAAACGATCTTCCCGGGTTTTTACGGTAATTGTAACCCAGGTTACTAAACAGGTTAAAATTAGTACTGCGCAGGTTAAGGTTTGCCATAAAACCATGATTGTCCGGCGTACCGGTATTAGCAGAAAAAGAACCGTTAAAGCCATTAGCCTTCCCTTTTTTAAGCACAATATTTACGATACCGCCACCGCCTTCCGCATCATAACGGGCTGACGGGTTAGTGATTACTTCCACTTTATCTACCGAATCGGCAGGCAGCAGGCGAAGCACTTCTGCTACATTGCTTCCTGCAAGGTTAGATGGGCGTCCGTCGATAAGTATTGTTACGCTCTGGTTGCCCCTAAGTGCCACGTTACCTTCCGAGTCAACTGATAGTGAAGGAACGTTGTCCAGTACATCACTTACTGTACCGCCCTTTACCATCATGTCATTGCCTATGGTATATACGCGCTTATCCAGCTTAATCTCTACGGTTGAGCGTTCTGCAACAATTTCTACTGCATTAATAGATTGTACATCGGCAGCAAGGCTTATAATACCTAAATCTGTATCAGCCGAAATCTGGCGATTGTTCAGCGTTTGCGGCCTGAAAGAAATAAAATCGATCTTTATATTGTAAGTGCCCGGAACTGCTTCAATGCTGAATGAACCATCCATTTCGGTAAGGCCGCCACCCGCAACTACATTAGCAGGGGTAAGCAGGGTAACATTAGCAAATTCAAGAGGTTGTTTAGAGTCCTGTTCAATAACCTTACCGGTTATTTTAATTTTTCCCTGTGCAAATGACAGGGTGCAGGTTAACAAAAGTAACAGCGTAAAAGCTGCCTGAAATCTTTTCATGAAATAAGGTTGTTATATGTACTGGGTGATTAGACTATAAAAGCCGTGAAAAGTTTAACTGCGTAACGTTAAAAAAAGGTTAATTATAAAATGTCCTTTATTTTTTCGGCAGGCCTTGCAACTACTGCCTTATCGCCGTTTATAACAATAGGCCTTTCAATAAGGTTAGGATGATTTGCCATAGCTTTTACCACTTCCTTGTCAGTTAGTGTTTTGCCTTTATAATTTTCAATCCATACGGCTTCTTTCTGTCTTACAAGTTCAATGGGTTTAACATTAAGCTTTTTTAATATATCTGTAATTTCTTTTTCAGAAAGTGGAGAGTCAAGGTACTTTACTACTGTAAAAGGTTTTCCTTCAAGTTCAACCAGATGGAGGCCTTCGCGCGATTTACTGCAGCGCGGATTATGGTAAATGGTGATCATAAATTTCTTTTTGCAAAGAAAACCATTATAATTTAAAAATTGGAGTAACTTAGTCCTAAGAAAAATGTAAATAACACAGGAAAATCAATGTTTTTAGCACAGGCAATTAAACCGGGGAACAATTTTTTAAAGTATACAGGCGGATTTTTTATAGCTATAATCGCAATGTTTTTAGGGCAGATACCTTTCGGTATAGCAATAGCTGTAAAAGGTATGACAAGTAATGAACCTGTACCCGTGACAGAGGAAAGTATGTTAAGGTATCTTGACCTTAATCTTTCACTTTTTTTGCTATTACTTTCCTTTGCAATAGGATTACTGGCACTTATATTGGTAGTAAAAAATCTGCATCATCAAAAAGTAAGGGAGGTTGTCACTTCACGCCCAAAAATAGACTGGAGCCGATTTTTCTTTGCTTTCGGCCTTTGGGCAAAATTTTCTATAATTACTACACTCAAAGCTTATTTTATTTAGCCTGAAAGCTATTTGATACAGTTTGACCTTTTTACCTTCC
>JBQGDS010000066.1:0-7841 GCA_052039185.1 Flavobacterium sp. | reverse complement strand
TTTAATTCCAGCTTTTCCGCAAAGTAATCACAGAAATCTTTCATAGTATCCGTCATCTTCTTATCGCCAGTTGCACGTTCAAATGTATGCGCCATTGATACAAGCGTTTGATGAAAAAACACCTTCATTTCATCTACCGGCATATCCTTCGTCCAAAGGTCAATACGCATGCTTTCCTGGGGCTTACTATCCCACACCGAAAGCATGAAAGCTTTGGTATCCTGGTTATTTACTCCACCATCAGGAGCGCTCCAGTTCAGTTTTTCAGGAACGCGGTTCTCATCAAGTTCAATTACAAGCTTTATTTCTGATGTTATTGTTTTAGGCATTATTTCTTCGGTTTGTATTTAGATTTATCAAAAATTTCTTTAGCGTCCATATTCAGCAATTGCTCAGGCGTTACTTCAGGATGGTTCTCAGCATAGGAACGTACAATCTGCCAGCCTATCCATCGCCCCAGCCTGCCGGGTGATTCATTATCTATTTCAAGATAAAATTTAGAGAAAGGAGCAGGATTTATAAATCGTGCAGCCAGCTTAGCATCAGCTTCGTATAACAGCTTGTTATCTACAAAATAGCGCCATATCTCCTCCTCATTGGCTTCGGCCCATGCCTGCTGTTCGGCAGTATATCCCATTTTTACAGCATCAGATGTTTCAGGCAGGAAAATATCTTTAAGATACATCTCTTTACCATAATATATCATTAGCCCAAGTAATGACCTCTCCTGAGGATATTTTATCTTTTGTTCTGCAAAGCTGGTTACCACATCAGGCAGTATTTGTGTGCGCTCAAACTCCTGAACCTGGTATTTAGGCAATCCATCATATATTTTATTGTCTTTACCCAGGTAAAGGCTTAGTGGCACAATTACCATATTACGCGAATAAAGGGCTTTGGTACTTTCATCATCATTCACAAGTGTAACCACGCGTGGATGCTTAAAATCAGGATAGTAATATTTTATCCTCCTGAACAGGTCTTCAAAATCCTTTTCGAGGCCTTTCAGGTCAGGATATTGTTTATGCACTTCTGCCTGCAATTGTTTCAGGAATGGTTCCTGCATACGCTGCACCCAAACCTCGTCGGGCGTCCCTTCCGGGAAAAAATCGGCAAATTTCTTTTTCAGCTCGGGAAGACCTTCTGCCCCGCTTTCAAAAAACTCTTTATCAAAACGCTCAATTTTCACATCCTTAACAGGCACTGCAGCTACTTTTTCATCTACTTCGTTACCTTTTTTACAGGAAACGAATGCAGCAGCCAGTGCAAGCAGGAGCACATACTTCTTCATAATTTGTAATTTTATTAAGAAAAATCCCCGATTTATTTTTTTACTTTTAAAGTTTTTATCTGTATGCAAATATACATCACAATCTAACAATATACTTATGCCTGTAAGCCCTACTTTTAAAACAGAAGAAATTACTAACCATATTACTAACTGGCTTAGAAGCTATGCAGAGAACGCAAAAGTAAAAGGTTTTGTTGTAGGAATATCGGGCGGGATTGATTCTGCCGTTACCTCAACGCTCTGTGCACGTACAGGATTACCTACCCTTTGTGTTGAAATGCCTATACACCAGGCTGAAAGCCATGTAAGCCGTGCACGCGAACACATTAAAAGCCTTAAAGACCGCTACAGCAATGTTTCTTCGGCCGAAGCTGACCTTACACCCGTATTTACCACATTCAGGCAGCAGGTTCCGGAAACCGGGGAGCAACACACAATCGACCTTGCCCTGGCTAACACGCGCGCCAGGCTGCGAATGACTACTTTATATTACTTTGCAGGACTTAACCATTCACTGGTGGCCGGTACTGGTAACAAGGTGGAAGACTTCGGGGTAGGATTTTTCACCAAATATGGCGATGGCGGTGTAGATGTAAGCCCTATTGCCGACCTGGTAAAATCAGAAGTGCGAGAACTGGCAAAATTTATGAGCGTGCCCGACAGTATTGTACAGGCAAAACCTACCGATGGGCTTTTTGGCGATGACCGAAGCGATGAAGACCAGATAGGCGCCAATTATGATGAGCTGGAATGGGCTATGAAAGAAGCAGAAAGCGGCAAGACTGCAAACGACTTTGAAGGGAGGCAGCAGGAAATATTTAACATTTTCATAAAGCTGAACAGGGCGAACCAGCACAAAATGCTACCAATACCGGTGTGTGGAATCCCGGAGAATTTGAAATAAAATTCTTTCATTCACAATACTTTAAGATATAAATAGCTAACTTTACTATTAAAGGTAATAACTAAAAATTGCAATTATGATCAAAATATGCCTGGCGGATAATCACCCCGTGGTACATTACGGGATGAAGGCCTACTTTAAGGAAAATCCGGAAATAAGCTTTGTAGGGGTTGTTAACAACCTGGACAGCCTGATTGATGTGCTTGGAAAGAAAACCGTAGACGCAGCCGTTATTGACCTTGAACTGGACGGACTGACAAGCATCAGCTCAGTAAAGTCGCTTATTAAGGAATTTCCCGATACTAAAATTATAATATTCACAAACCTTGCCGAACAGATTTATGCCCCAAATGCCTTAAAAGCAGGCGTATCGGCCTATCTGCACAAAAGCTCGAAAATGGAGGAACTGGAGCAGGCCATAAAACGTGTAAACGAGGGTGAGATTATATTTAGTGATGCCGTAAAAAAGAACCTTGCATTGCTTAATAAAGGAAAAAAATCGGAAAGGCTGTACAGGAAGCTTTCGTCACGGGAAATTGAAGTACTGCGCTACCTGAGTGAAGGGAAGAAAAATAAAGAAATTGCCAAACTGCTTGACCTGAACGAGAAAACTATAAGTACCTATAAGCTACGATTACTTACAAAGCTGCATGTTACTAATCTTGTTGACCTGGTAAATAAAGCTAAAACGCTTGATATTGTATAGAAATTAACTACTATACCTTGACATTACCCTACCAAGTGTAGACGAAAATGAGTTGATAAGCCTTTGGTAATCCATAGCCATTGACAGCGTTTCGGAATTATCCGTTTCGGGAGTCGATTCGGCAAGGCTGTTTTTCAGCTCATTTATTATTTTGTCTACCAGGAACCATCGAAGTGTAAGTATGGTTTCCTGCACATATTGTGCTATGGTAAGATTTTTTTGCTTTACAATTATTTGCTGGCTTTCCCAGTTGTGCAACAGCTCACGCTCTTCATCCATAAGTATATTAGTCACTTCCTGTGCCAGTTCAGGCTCAAGACGCATAAGGTATTGCTCAACTTCAAATGTTTCTGCCTGTTGGTAATATGATGTGAGACTATCATATATAGCCTTAAATAATGGATTGGCAAGTTCTGTTTCATCTTCCTGAAGGCTTAGGTATATGCGTTCATATACCTTATATTCCTTCATTTCAGAAACCATTTTAAGCTCGCCTTCCTCATCAGCTTTAAGTAACACATCTTCAAACTCGGCTGTTTCATTCCCGTAAAGCAGCAATATCTCTATAATTTTACGCTCCAGCTCATATAGTACATCTATTTTGGCGGCTGCCTGTTGCTGTTCATTTTTTACAACGTCAAAAACTTTTTCCTTCTGTTCTTCCTTAAATTTTTTACCGGCATCGGCAATATCCCTCTGTACCAACTGCGCCAGTGTGCTTGACAATACCTGTTCCGAAATATCCATAATGCGGGCGCACTCCTGGATATATATTTCACGCTGGATCCTGTCAGGTATTTTTGAAATGCTTGTAACCATATCACGAATAAGACCCGCTTTCTTCACAGGATCGTTCTTTGCCTCGTCCATGAGTAAAGATGCCTTAAACTGAATAAAGTCTTTAGCATTACCCTCTAAATATGCCACAAGGGCATCATATGATGATTTTTTTGCAAAGCTGTCCGGATCTTCTCCGTCAGGAAAAGTACATACCTTTACATTCATACCTTCTTCCAGTATCAGGTCAATACCACGTATAGCGGCACGAAGTCCGGCGGCATCACCGTCAAAAAGTACGGTAATGTTTTTAGTAAGGCGGTTTATAAGGCGTATCTGATCAGGCGTTAGTGCAGTACCTGAGGATGCCACTACGTTCTCTATTCCTGCCTGGTGAAGTTGTATTACATCAGTATAACCTTCCACAAGGTAGCAATTATCCTGCTTGGCAATAGCCTGCTTTGCGTGGAAAATACCATACAATACTTTGCTTTTATGGTAAATATCACTTTCAGGCGAATTAAGATACTTGGCAGCCTTTTTATCATTTCCTAATATTCGTCCGCCAAAACCCAATACCCGGCCCGACATGCTTTGTATAGGAAACATAACACGACCACGAAAACGGTCAATTTGCCTGTTTTCGCTATTTATCGTAAGGCCTGTTTTTTCGAGATATTCCAGTTTATAACCTTTACTCAATGCTTCCTTACTGAAAGAATCCCACTGTTCAGGTGAATAGCCCAGACCGAATTTCTTTATCGTATCTCCGGTAAAGCCACGTTCTTTAAAATAGGAATAACCTATAGCTCGGCCTTCATCAGTATTCAATAATGTATTGTGGAAATATTTCTGAGCAAATTCTGACACAAGATACATGCTTTCCTTTTCGTTGGCCTGTTCCTTTTCTTCGTCAGACTGCTCCGTCTCTTCAATCTCAATATTGTATTTTTTGGCAAGGTAACGTATCGCTTCTGGGTATGAAAAATGCTCATGCTCCATTAAAAACGCAACCGCATTACCCCCCTTGCCCGAGCTAAAGTCTTTCCATATCTGCTTTACAGGCGACACCATAAAAGATGGTGACTTTTCGTTACTAAACGGGCTCAAGCCTTTAAGGTTAGTACCCGCGCGCTTCAATTGCACAAAATCACCTATAACCTCCTCTACCCGGGCGGTTTCGTAAACGGTATCTATGGTGTTTTTTGAAATCAAATTGAAAACTTGTATTGGAAAACGCCAAAGTTACAAAGTTTCCGATAGCTTAAATAGTCCCGGGCTTAATAACTAAATATTAAGCCGACATTTTTTCATTTACCTCAAAGCAGATTATACTTTGCAGCATGCCCAGCTTTTCATTATCATTCTCGTAGGCACGGCATAAATTCAGCTCACGGTGGCGCATAGCCTCAAGGCATTTTTCATAAATGGCTTCACGGCTTTGCAGGTCTTTGCGCGTAAGGTCAAGTTTTATTTCAACGACTGACCGGTGCAGGTAGGGGTCTTCAATATATCTTTCGGCATAATCGTCCTGGTAATTATCGGTAAGGTTGAAATCCACCATGTCAAACTCGTGCTTTTCCATCTTCTGTAATACCATACGCGGCACTTCGCGGTCTCGTTTATCAACATCATCAGGCAGATCGAAATCGCCGTCGTATACAAATGTTACCGTGTAATTATTCATAGCTCAATTTTTACTTAAAGTTACATTATAACTATTTGGTTGCCATACAGATTAACAATTTGCTATCATAAATAATAATTAAAAAGGCGTCCCTGTAAAGGAACGCCGCTTCAAAAAGTACAAAACTAACCCTAATATGTATTAATTGAAATCAAATCTTATGCCAAGAGAAAGGTTATTCTGGTCAACCGTATTATTGGCAAACACCGGCTGAAGATCATACTTGGCATATAGCGCTATCTGTCCGTAACCTACATAAGCGCTAAGCCCGTATGTAAAATCGTTTACATTAAAGTCGCCTTTTTCTTTGTGCTTAACTTTGTGACCGTCCTCAGAGTATTTTGTTATTTGTTTTTCCTTTACATTAAATCCTGCATAACCACCTAAGCCTACACGGAAACTTTTGTGAGAAGGGAAGTATGTTCTATCATCCACCACTTTTTTAGGCGTAAAGTCAAACTCAAGGTGTACCGGTAAAACAAGATTCACGTAACGGAAACGGCTTACTTTTAAATCACGGCCCGACTCTGTAAGTACTGTCTGCCCATCGGTCGTTGTGGTAAATACCCTGTCATTTTCCGGGCGAAGGTTGTTGTATTGTAATGATAAACCGTATTTAAGGTGTAGCAGATTATTATTTTTCAGCATCCTTGTATTGAAGGTAAAACCCCATTCATAAAAATCAGAACGGTCTTTAAAATTATCCTGGTCAATAGTACCGTCTGCCACCAGGCGGTTTACACCAAGTGCAAATACAAATTGTGATGTTGTCCTTTTAAAGCTCTCGCTTTTCAGCGTATCGTTTTGCTTGTGACCATCAAAATTAATGCTGAATTTATTTTTTTTCTCTTCAGTAAGCTTACCATCTATCTTATCTTTTAGAAGCTGGTCAAGCTTTTCGTCCTCAACAGCTAAAAGCTTTTCAATCCTGGCAGCGCGGAAATCAGCATATTCCTGTTTCCTTCTATCTGCCTCATCTTTGCTAATCTGGTTATTTTCCAACTGCCTGTTCAACTCATCTACCTCAATTTTAAGGGAGTCTTTTTGCTGTTTGGTTATTTTTTCCATGTTTTTTGCAATGGCTTCGGCTTTTTCCCCGAAGGTTTCCTGTGCATTTAGCTTTGTAGCAAGCAGGCATAGCGCTGCCACTACATAAAAAGTAATCGTTTTCATGTTCCTGATGATTTAATTATTTATTTTTGATTGTTTTACCTGTGGTTTCTGTTAGCTACAGAAGTTTTTATAGCATTAAAGTTTTTAACTGCACCATTAAATGCTTTTTCCTTAAAGCTCTGGTCAAGCTCCCCTTCAACCGAAGAGAGCAACGATTTAGAATCAACTTTAATTGATCTTTTAGTATTCCCTTGGTTTTGTGACAATGACTCAGCCAATAGCTTATCAGCATCATTTACCAGTGGTTTTTCCTGAATATTTTCTGCAATAGCTTCGTTATTTTGCATTACAGCAGGTAAAATCTCATTTTTAACCTGTGGGTCAGCAACTGTTTTAGTGCTTGCCGGTTTATGCTTTACTTCTGCAACCTGTACCGGTTGGTTCGAAATAGCTGCCGGCATTTCCGTAACAGTTTCTACAATAGGAGCAGCAACTCCAGTATTATCAGTACTTTTTGCCGATGGGGTCGCCACAACAGCATCATTGCTTTTTACTGTGGTATCAATTTCGCTGCTTCCTTGTTTTAAAAACAGTGTACCCATCAGCAGTAAGCCTAAAAAACTTGCCGCCAGATACATCCATGTCCTTTTCTTCGGTTTCTTCTTTTCCTCTGCAACCGATAGCATGGCATCAAGTCTGTCCCAAGCCATAGGGCTTGGCTTTAGGGTGCGTTGCGCCAGCTTATCCCTGAAATCGTTCTCTAATTTATTCGGTTCCATTTGAGTAATTCTTTAATTTGTTTATCTGCTCCTGCAGCATTTTTCTTGCATGCGATAATTGCGACTTTGATGTTCCTTCACTAATCCCAAGCATTTTCGCTATTTCCTGATGTTTAAAACCTTCTATCGCATAAAGGTTAAAAACCATTTTGTATCCGTCCGGCAGGCTGTCTATCAGCGTTTGTATATCTTCTACCGAAAAGTGGCTCTCTATATTGTTAAAAGTATCCTCAACATAAAACTCATCTTCCAGGAAACTCACATTTTTCTGAACCCGCAGGTACGAGAGGCATTCATTTATCATTATCCGCCGTATCCATCCTTCAAAACTACCTTTGTGCTCAAACGCTTTTAAATTAGTAAACACCTTCATAAAAGCCGTTATCATTATGTCTTCAGCCTGGTGCAGGTCTTTTATATACTGCCTGCATACGCTGAGCATCTTAGGCGAATACTTGCCGTAGATCTTCTCCTGGGCGTGGCGGTTGTTTTCCACTGCCTGCATAAAGACATGCTTTTCGACATGATGTAAGGAAATTACTTACAATGCTCTGTTAATTGTTTTAGTTTAAAAATCTGTTACA
>JBQGDS010000065.1:0-4023 GCA_052039185.1 Flavobacterium sp. | reverse complement strand
GTTGATAAGGTTTATTTGTTTATCTGTTGAACCTGGTAGCTTTTCAGGGAATTTATCTTTTTGGTAATAGCCTCCAGATCATAACGTAAAATACTATACTGCTCTTCAGATATCAAACCCAATTCATAAGCCAAAATTAACTGATTTAGAACTTCAACAGCAGAACCGAAGATATTGTTGAGAAATGTGCCTGATCTTTGAAAGAATTTCGTGTTGTCCCCTCAGCTATATTAGAACAAATGGAAACGCATACTCTTCTTATCTGACTGGTTAGTCCAAATTTTTCGGATTCTGGAAAAGATGAAGTTAATGTGTATGCTTTTTCAGTAAACTCTTTTGCAAGTGTCCAAACTTCCAGCTTCTCAAATGAATATACATACATAACCCTACAGGATTAACAAATTAACATATCAACCAAAAACTATTAGCTGTTCGCTTTTTTACGTTTTCTATAATAGTCAAAACCGAAGTATAAAGCGGCTACAATTACAAAATATTTAAAATAAGACACAGGCTCACCATCTCCACCTACCGTAGTAAACACACGATCCCAACGAATTTTTTTGCTGAAATTTTTCCAGGTTTCGGTTTGATCAGTACTCCACCATACAAATACGGCTTTACCTACTATATGATCTTCTGGCACAAAACCCCAATAGCGGCTGTCAAGTGAGTTATGGCGATTATCACCCATCATCCAGTAATAATTCTGTTGAAATGTGTAGCTTGTTGCAGGCTTACCATTAATCAGTATCTGGTCACCGTTAACTTTAAGGTCATTATTTTCGTATTCGCCTATAATTTTTTTATAGAAAAGCAAGGTCTGTTTATTAATTGCTACGGTTTTTCCTTCTTCAGGAATATATATAGGCCCCATATTATCGCCATTCCATGGCTGCCCTTTAGGGAAAATACCGGCATCAGGAGTATTGTCTATATTGCGCACCACAGATATAATACCAGGGTTATTTTTTAACCTTTCAGCAGTTTCGTCTGTTAATGCAGTAAAACGGTAAACGTTAGTATTGCCGCCTATCATTACAGGATCGGTAACTTTAAGTTCACGTATAATATATTCAGGGTTCAGCTGGCTTCCATCAGTGGTTACAGTGTAGCTAAACTGAGGCTTCGCCCTGTCTGAAAGTTTTAATATTTTACCATCTATATATATAATTCCGTCTTTTATAGAAAGGCTGTCGCCGGGAGTACCTACACAACGCTTTACATAATTAGTGCGTTTATCTACCGGTTTACGAAGACCTGTGGTAGTGCGGTCGTTCATATTGGTAGTGGTATCAGCCGGCCAGTTGAAAACGACGATGTCGTTCTTTTTCACTTCACTTATACCCGGCAGCCTGAATGATGGCAATTGTGGCCAGTTGAGGTATGACCTTTTATTAATAACAGGAATGGTATCATGTACCATAGGGAAAGCTACTGCCGTTTTAGGCGTGCGTGCTCCGTAATGTATTTTGCTAACAAACAGGTAGTCACCTATTAAAAGTGTTTTTTCTAAAGATGATGACGGGATGTTGAAAGGCTGTATAATGTAAGTGTGTACTATTGTTGCCACAACTACGGCAAATAGTAAAGAACTTATAGTATCTCCGGTTTTATTAGTAGCTTTCAGGCTCCTGTCCGGACCTACATAATCGGCATTTCCTGCGTAGTTGATATAGTAAATGTAAAGCCCAAGGGTTACTACACCTAAAATAGTATCAGTTGTGCTGTTCTTGCCGAAACTTCTTAATGTTTCAACCCATACAACAGGGAACATGATAAGGTTTACCACCGGGATGAAAAGCAAAAAAGTGTACCACCAAGGCCTGTTTATAATGCGCATTAAAATTACTGCATTATAAATAGGTATTGCTGCTTCCCAGGGTTTCCTTCCGGCTTTTTGGTACAGTTTCCACGTTCCTAAAAAATGAATTACCTGTACTGCCAGGAAAAATATAAACCATTGTGTAAGTGTCATGTCCTAATAGGTATTTTATGGTATATGTCTTACCTTTTTAATAAATGTTACTACAGCCCCAGCACATCTTTCATGCTGTAAACGCCTTTTTTGCCAATAAGCCATTCGGCTGCCACTACAGCGCCCAGTGCAAAACCTTCACGGCTGTGTGCAGTATGTTTTATCTCGATGGCATCAATTTCCGAATCATACACAACAGTGTGTGTACCCGGTACGCCTTCTATGCGCTTGGCGTCAATAAATATCTCGTTTTCTTTTGGGTTGCCTATAGCCCAGCTTGAATAGTCGCTGTGAGCAATTATATCTTTAGCCAGTGTAATTGCCGTACCACTTGGTGCATCAAGCTTTTGGGTATGATGCACTTCTTCCATGGTAACTTTGTACTGTTTCAGCTGGCTCATCATTTTGGCAAGATGGGCATTCAGTTCAAAAAATATGTTTACCCCAAGGCTGAAGTTAGAGCCGTATATAAAAGCCCCGTTCTTTTCTTCACACAGCTGTGCCATATCATGGTATTTTTCCAGCCATCCCGTTGTGCCCGATACTACAGGGACATTACGTTCAAGGCAGGCCGAAATATTACCTACGGCAGCATCAGGTACGCTGAAGTCAATAGCCACATCGGCATCTTCAAGGCCTGCAAAGGTATCGGCACTGTCTTTACGGAGTACAATTTCGTGCCCGCGTTCCTGAGCGATGCGCTCAATAACTTTTCCCATTTTACCGTAGCCTAAAAGTGCAATTTTCATAATGTGTCTTAAAATTGGTAGGTAAGAGTAAGCCCCATGTTATGTTTGTAATCTATATTGTTTTGCTGTATCTGCGGCCGCAATGTAAGATTTTCATCCACGTTAAACTGCATAAGGTGCGCATCTACGTTTGCATCTACAATATTAAGGATATAAATGCCGACTGTAATAAGCATGGAAAGGTCGCGGTTGCGCTGATGGAAACGCTGGCCCCTGATAAGGCGGTCATTATCAAGATTGGCAAGTTCGCCGGTTACCTGTCGGCCTGCAAGCCTGTCCTTATAAGCATCACGGTACTCGTGGTATTTGGTGTTGTTCCAGCCGTAATAGTATAAGCTAAGCCCCATGCCACCATACACAAGCGGCACCTTCCAGTATTTCTTATTGTATACCTGCCCCAGTCCGGGTACAAGCGCTGAGTAAAAAGCTGCTTTTGATGGTGCAAGCGGATCTATAACGCGTGGCTTGGCTTTAACAGCCACAGTATCCTGGTCTACAACAAGGCCATCAACCTCATTTTGTGCTGATAATACACCATTAAACAGTAGTCCGAATGCAAATATGAATAGGAGCTTTTTCACTAACCGTTTATAAGTTTTA
Organism: Flavobacterium sp.; assembly: GCA_052039185.1. Lineage (GTDB taxonomy): Bacteria > Bacteroidota > Bacteroidia > Flavobacteriales > Flavobacteriaceae > Flavobacterium. The sequence goes on along the minus strand of JBQGDS010000065.1, from coordinate 696 downwards.
GTATGCGGTTAAAGTCTTCTTCCGAATGGAACGGAATAGTAATCTTGCCTTTTCCTTTGGCATCCACTTTTACATCAACCTTAGCCCCGAAAAATTCGGTGATTGACTTTTTCTGCCCGTCTTCAACTTTAAAAGCTGTGCCTTTTACGGCTTTGGCAGCAGCAGGCTTCAGGCTTTCCTGGTAGTTTTTAACCAGTGTTTCAGTTTCACGTACCGAAAGGTTGCCGCTTACTATCTTCTGGTAAATATCGGCCTGTGCATCATGATCTTCAATGTTGATTATGGCACGCCCATGACCCATGCTGATAAATCCGTCACGAATACCGGTCTGGATTATCGGGTCAAGTTTTAAAAGGCGAAGATAATTAGCTATAGTGGAACGTTTTTTACCCACGCGGTCACTCATTTGTTCCTGCGTAAGCTGTATTTCGTCCATAAGGCGCTGGTATGACAGTGCTATCTCGATAGGGTCAAGGTCATGGCGTTGTATGTTTTCCACCAGTGCCATAACAAGTGACTCATTATCGTTTGCAATACGAATGTAGGCCGGTATGGTTGGCAGTCCTGCCAGTTTTGAGGCACGCAAACGGCGCTCACCCGATATAAGCTGGTATTTGTTGTAATCCAGTTTACGAACCGTAATAGGCTGTATTACACCAAGCTCTTTAATTGATGTGCTCAGTTCATGTAGCGACT
>JBQGDS010000064.1:0-2107 GCA_052039185.1 Flavobacterium sp. | reverse complement strand
GTTCATGAGTTTTATACTGTTCTTTGTTTTCAGGGTACAGTCAGACCATAAGTATGATAATGAGCTTGTAGTGGAAGAATACTACAAACAGGAACGCAGCCTGCAGGCTAAGCTTGACAGAGAGCAAAATGCAGCTGCCCTTATACATAAAGTACAGGTTGAAACCACACCTGAAGCCATAAAAATTATATTTCCGGAAGGATTTGACATTCATAAGATTAAAGGTAAAGTGTCCCTTTACAGGCCGTCTGACCAAAAGCTTGATTTTGAAGTTCCCATTTCATTATCAGCATCTCATCTGCTCATACCTAAAAGTGATTTGGCAGGCGGCCGCTGGGACATTACTATCGATTGGGATTATGAAGGTAAAGGCTATATAAGCAAAGAAATGCTGATGTTGTAGCCACAAGGCACTGGTCACTGGTGAATAAACAAAGATGATAAAATGCTCTATTCTGCAATTATATTAGGATTGGTATCAAGCCTGCACTGCATAGGCATGTGTGGGCCAATTGCCATGATGCTTCCTGTTGACAGGTACAATCCTGCCCGCAGGGCAATGCAGATATTGTTGTATCATGCAGGGCGTATTACTGCTTATGGTTCGTTGGGGTTGGTTTTTGGCCTGTTAGGCAAAGGTTTTTACCTGGCGGGAATACAGCAGCAGCTGTCAGTTATGGCCGGGCTTATAATGATAACACTAGCTCTGGTACCAGAAAAAGTATTTGCACGCTACAATTTTTCTAAGCCTGTGTACAGGCTTATCAGCAAAATAAAAACAAGCCTGGGAAGCCAGTTCAGGAAAAGGAACAATAAAGCCCTTTTTGTGACCGGGCTGCTAAATGGCTATCTGCCATGCGGATTAGTGTATGCAGCACTCTTCGGTGCCATTGCCATGCAGAATGAAATACTTGGCAGCGCTTATATGATGCTGTATGGTGTGGGCACAATACCGCTAATGAGCGCGGTGGTATATACATCAGGCTTCATTAAAAACAGTACACGCAGTGTTATGGCTAAAATAGTGCCCTATGCTGCAGCATTTATAGGAATATTATTTGTGGTTCGTGGCCTCGGGCTGGATATACCTTATGTGTCACCCGGCACAATGAGTTTATACGTAACCGAACAGCCTCACTGTAAGTAATAGGTTTTGGTAGTTTATGGGCTTCGCAGAAAAGTATACGCTTTTTATGCGAAGCCTTTTTGTTTTTAAGAAATAGTATAGAACCATTTTATGTAGCTTTGTGGTAAACAATAATTGCATGAAATTTTATTTCCTTCTGTTTATTTCCGCATTGTCTTTTGCGCAAAAAGCAAAGCAATCAGAGCATGTAGACTTTAAAACCTGCAATGCCTCGGTGTGGTTTAATGTTCCGCAAAAAAAGGTAATGGGCAGCGTGGTTTATGAATTTGAAGTAGCCAAGAAAAAGCCTGACACCATATATATAGATGCGAAGAACATGAAGTTCAGTAGCCTTAAAATAAATGGTAAAGAAGCAAAATGGGTTGCAACATCCGAAGTTTTAAAGCTGTACAAAGGCTATAAAAAAGGAAAGAACAAAGTAGAATTTCAGTACGAAGCCACACCTAAACAAACGCTTTATTTTGTAAAAGACGGTGCCGATGACCAGATATGGACACAAGGCCAGGGGAAATATACCAGCCACTGGCTGCCAAGTTTTGACAATGTAAATGAAAAGGTGGTTTTTAATATGCAGGTAAACTTTCTTAAAGAGTATACTGCATTATCTAACGGTAAACTTATAAACGAGAAAGTAGAGGGTAATACAAAATCATGGGTGTACAAAATGGACAAACCCATGAGCAGTTACCTGGTTATGCTGGCCATAGGCAAATACCGCCGTTGGAATATGGATACCGCTAATGGTACACCAATGGAGTTTTACCTCCGCCATCAGGATAGTACCAAGTGGGCGCCAACCTACCGCTACAGTTATGAAATGTTCAACTATCTCGAAAAAGAAATAGGCGTAAAATATCCGTGGGGCGTGTACAGGCAGGTTCCGGTAATGGACTTTTTATATGCCGGTATGGAAAATACCACAAGCACCATTTTTGCACAGGATTTTGTAGTTGATGCTAC
>JBQGDS010000063.1:0-6883 GCA_052039185.1 Flavobacterium sp. | reverse complement strand
GGCGTATTAGTACAACCCTATAATGGTTACGATATTACTTTTGAATATACGTTATCAACCCAGTTTAAACAGTCGCTTGCTTCTTACACTGTAAATACGCAGACTTTTAACAATGTTAAGCAGATACAAACCATACTTGCTTTAAAAATTACAGCTCCGGTTAATTTAGGGGGTAATTCATTTACAGCAACTGTAATGCTGCCACAAAACGTTGTTGTGGCTAACCAATACTATGCTGCAGGCGTAGGTGTGGTACACACATCGTCAGATATTAGTTATCAGCTGCAGGATTTATCGTTTGTTGGCGCTTCACTACCTATTCCGCAGTCAGCAACTGAGCATCAGGAAGAAAAGCTGGACAACTACCAGGTAAATTAAATTTGTTTCTATAAATGATGTGTTAAACATTTTACAAAGTACTATTCTTACAAATTTTGAGGATTTATATTTGTGTGAAATAACCTAACAAATCATTTATGAAAAGATTATTTTTATCTGCTTTTATGCTTGTAGGTATAGCATTAAGCACACATGCGCAGGAACAAAAGAATGCGATAGGTTTAAGGATTGGTGATAATGATGGCTTTGGTGCCGAAATATCTTACCAGAGATACCTTTCGACAGACAACAGGCTTGAGTTTGACCTTGGCTGGCGCGATTCAAGATATTATGATGCCGTAAAACTTACCGCCCTTTATCAATGGATATGGAATATTGAAGGAGGCTTTAACTGGTATGCAGGTGCCGGTGGTGGTATAGGCTCATGGGAATACGATAATCGTGATGTACCGCCATGGTATGACGGGCGCCATGATGACAGCGGGGTGTTTGGTTTTATTGCCGGTAATATAGGTGTTGAATACCAGTTTGACTTCCCATTACAGGTGTTTGTAGATTTCAGGCCGGAAATTTATTTTGGCGAAGATTACAGAGAAAACAGCTTTGGTCCGGATATTGCCATAGGAGCACGATTCCGATTCTAAACAATATATTTAAGTCCCGCGTTTGCGGGACTTTTTTATTGTAAAAACTGCAAAATGATTTTTTACATTTGCAGGTATGCATCTTTACATAAAAAATATGGTGTGCAACCGCTGTGTTGCTGCAGTTAAAAATGAGCTTGAAAATTTAGGCTATAATGTGACTGAAGTTATTTTAGGCGAAGCCGAAATCAAAGAAACGCTTTCTGAACCGGAGCTTAAAAAGCTGGATATCTCATTGCACAAATTGGGTTTTGAGCTGATAAGCGACCGTAAAGGACGTATAATAGAACAGATAAAAAACGAAATTGTGTACCTGGTGCATCATTCCGGCGAAATATTAAATACCAATCTTTCTGCTTGGATTTCGGATAAACTACATTATGATTACACCTATCTGAGTAATCTTTACAGCGAGGTAGAAGGAACTACCATTGAAAAATACTATATAGCCCAACGCATAGAAAAAGTCAAGGAACTGCTGGTGTATGATGAACTCACTCTATCTGAAATTGCCGATACTTTAGGCTATAGTAGTACAGCTTATTTATCAAGCCAGTTTAAAAAAGTTACCGGCCTTACCCCTACCTTCTATAAATCGATCAAAAACAACAGGCGCCACAATATAGACGAACTGTAAAAGTCGAAATCTTTTCCAAATATTATATAAGCTAACAGTAATTGTTATTACCGAAATTTGTACCAAGTAAAGTAAAACTTTAAACAAATTACAATGACACATACTTATATTATATCAGGAATGACATGCGATGGCTGCATAGCAAAAGTAACACACCTGCTAAAACAACTGCCCGATGTTACCGATATAACTGTAAACCTTGAAAAAGGAGAAGCTGAAATAGCTATGCAAAAGCACATAGCTACCGAAACATTACAGCGGGCTTTAAAGGATTACCCTAAATATCAACTCTCAGAAACTGATAGCAACCAAACAGGCCACATTAATGAATTTGGAGATAAGACTAATGTTTTTGCTTCGAAAAATCCTGTGACCGAACCTGAAAACACTAAAAGTTGGGCAGCTACTTACAAACCTATATTACTTATAGCAGGTTACATAACCCTTATATCTTTAATTGTAGCTTTAAGCAATAATAGATTAAACGGTATGTTGTTCATGCGGGTTTTTATGAGTGGTTTTTTCCTTACCTTTTCTTTCTTTAAAATGCTCGACCTTCGCGGTTTTGCCGAAAGTTACGCCATGTACGATATTGTAGCTATGAAATTTGAGGGCTGGGGCTATATTTATGCTTTCCTGGAGCTAGGGCTTGGTATAGCTTTCGCGGTAAACTTTGCTCCTGTTGCAGTAAATGCATTTACAGCGATACTTATGTCGGTTAGCCTAATCGGTGTATTACTTACAATCATAAACAAGAAAAAAATACGCTGCGCCTGCCTCGGCGCCGTATTTAACCTGCCTATGAGTACTGTAACCATTATTGAAGACGGACTTATGATAGCAATGAGTATTGCCATGCTTTTCATGTACCTGTAAATTTAAATATACAATGCTATACGGTAAAATATATTTTATAATTTTGCCCACACATTCAAATAAAAAATTACAGTATGGCAGACATTACACTTGGCGGAGAACCTATTAAAACATGGGGTGAGCTTCATGCGGTTGGAGCTAAAGCACCAACTTTCACATTAATAAAAGGCGACCTTTCTACAACATCGCTTGCCGATTTCGCAGGGCAGAAACTTATCATCAATATTTTCCCAAGTATTGATACCAGTACCTGTGCATTATCAGTAAGGCGTTTTAACGAAAAGGCTAAAAACCTTGAAAACACTACCGTGCTGTGCGTATCCCGTGATCTTCCGTTTGCACAAAGCCGTTTTTGTGCTGCCGAAGGCCTGGAAAATGTACTTACACTTTCTGATTACAGGAACGACAATTTTGGAGAAAATTATGGGGTAATGATTGATGGCAGCAAACTCGCGGGCCTACACTCTAGAGCTATTATAGTTATTGATGAAAATGGCGTTATAAAATATACTGAGCAGGTAAAAGAGCTTGTAGATGAGCCGAATTATGATGCTGCACTTGCAGCGCTGTAATTTGCCCGATGAAAGACAACCGTTTTGTAAAAGGCAGGCTGAAAAGCTTTGAATATGCTTTTAAAGGAGCTTACAAGCTTGTAACTACCGAGCATAGTGTTATGGTGCAGTTCTCCCTTGGGGTGCTTGTTACCATAGCGGGTTTTTGGTTTGATATTTCGGCTACCGAATGGATGCTGCAAATACTGGCCATAGGCCTTGTATTAAGTATTGAAGGCCTTAATACAGCAATAGAAAAAGTAGCCGATTTTATACACCCTGATTATCATGAACGCATAGGCTTTATTAAAGATATTGCTGCCGGCGCCGTATTTTTTGCAGCAGTTGCTGCATTGGCTATTGGAGCTATAATTTATTGTCCTAAAATTTTCTGCTGATTCTCCAATTTATTGATATTTTTACAATCGCGTAAAAAGATTCCCATAAATGGCAAAAAGCACTAAAAAAGAAGCTGCTAAAAACAGCGAACAGACCGGCGAAAAAAGGAAATTTAAGTTTACACGCCAGCATAAGGTAATTATCGGCATATTATTTTTCCTTTTTTCGGTGGCGCTGCTGCTTTCTTTTATCTCCTATTTCCTTCACGGTGAGTTTGACCAGAGCGGCCTTACCTCTTTTGCCGACCGTGGTGAAAAAGTACATAACTGGCTGGGCAAATTCGGCGCTTTCCTTGCCGACCTTTTCCTTTATCAGGGCTTTGGTGTGGCCTCGTTCATACTTATACGCTTTTTCTTTTTAACGGGTGCACACATGGTGCTCGACCTTCCGCTCAGGAAGCTGAAAAGGATACTGTTCTGGGATTTGTTCCTTACCGTACTTGTTTCAATAGCTTTTGGTTTTTTTAATGCTTACCTACCTGAACTGGGGGGCGTTATAGGCTTTGAGATGAACCTTTTCATGCAGGACTACCTAGGCAAAACAGGTACTGCCCTTGTATTGGTATTCGCATTATTTATCTTCCTGATATTTAAAGTTAAAATTTCGCCTGATGCTATTAAAAGCTTCTTTGAGAGGAAAGAAGAAGAACAGGAAGACGAAACTTCAGCAGGTATTGCGGATGCGGCTAATGCTCCTGTAGCAGCAGCTGTATTCCCTCCGGTTATGGAAAATGCCTTTACCGAAGAAGAAAATGAGGAAGACAATCTGGATAATATAGAACTCAAAACCGTACCTCCGGCTACCCCACCTGCCCCATCGCAATTTGAAATAAACCGTGAAGCCCTAAAGCCTACTATTGAGCATGCATCTGAAATAAAACTGGAAACTACAGTAAAGCCAATGGCTGAACCTGTAGCTGTACAGCCGGTAAAAGCTCATGAAATAATAGAAACTAACGATGATAGTTTTGTAATTGAAAAATTCGAGGAAGAAGATGTGGTAGAAGAAAACCTGGCGGCAAAACTGGTTCGTGATTTTGGTGAATTCGACCCTACACTGGAGCTTTCCAATTACCAGCTTCCATCTATTGATTTATTAAAAGATTATTCTTCAGGTGGCATTACCATTAACCAGTCTGAACTTGAAGAAAACAAGAACCGTATTGTAGAAACGCTTCGTAACTACAAAATTGATATTGCACAAATTAAGGCTACTGTAGGGCCAAGCGTTACGTTATATGAAATTGTACCGGAAGCAGGCATCCGCATCTCTAAAATCAAAAGCCTTGAAGATGATATCGCACTATCACTTTCGGCATTAGGCATACGTATCATAGCTCCTATTCCGGGCAAGGGTACAATAGGTATTGAAGTGCCTAACCAAAATCCTACCATGGTGTCTATGAAAAGCGTTATCGCTTCGCCAAAATTCCAGACTGCCGAAATGGAATTACCGATTGCATTGGGTAAAACAATTTCTAACGAAACTTTTGTGGTTGACCTTGCCAAAATGCCTCACCTTCTTATGGCGGGTGCAACAGGACAGGGTAAATCGGTAGGGCTTAATGCGGTGCTTACCTCGTTATTATATAAAAAGCATCCTGCTGAGGTAAAATTTGTATTGGTTGACCCTAAAAAGGTGGAACTTACATTATTCAATAAAATAGAAAGGCATTACCTTGCCAAGCTACCTGATAGTGGTGATGCTATTATTACAGATAATACTAAGGTTATTAATACGCTTAACTCTCTTTGCGTAGAGATGGATAACCGCTATAGCCTGCTTAAAGATGCTATGGTAAGAAATATCAAAGAATACAACGAGAAATTTAAGCAAAGAAAGCTAAACCCTGAAAACGGCCATCGTTTCCTGCCGTATATAGTTCTTGTTGTTGATGAGTTTGCCGACCTAATCATGACGGCAGGAAAAGAGGTAGAAACACCTATTGCAAGGCTTGCGCAACTGGCCAGGGCTATTGGTATCCACCTTATTATTGCCACGCAAAGGCCATCGGTAAACGTTATTACAGGTATAATTAAGGCCAACTTCCCTGCAAGGATCGCTTTCCGTGTTACCTCAAAAATCGACTCACGCACTATTCTTGACAGCCAGGGGGCTGACCAGCTTATAGGCCGCGGTGACCTGCTGTACACACAGGGTAACGACCTTACAAGGGTGCAGTGTGCCTTTGTAGATACTCCTGAAGTTGAAAAAATAACTGAATTTATAGGATCTCAGAAAGCATATCCTGATGCATACCTGCTTCCTGAATATGTTGGTGAAGAAAGTGGCATTAATCTTGATATAGATGTTTCCGACAGAGATTCAATGTTCAGGGAGGCTGCCGAAGTTATAGTTACTGCACAGCAGGGTTCGGCATCATTGCTGCAACGCAAGCTTAAGCTGGGTTACAACCGCGCAGGCAGACTTATTGACCAGCTTGAAGCAGCCGGTATAGTAGGTCCGTTTGAAGGTAGCAAAGCCCGAAACGTATTAATACCCGATCTTGTTTCTCTGGAGCAATTTTTCCAAAACGAAGAAAACAACTTATAGCATGTACAATTTTTTACGGGTATTGGCGGTTTTTATGATAAGCCTGTCCCTTAGCGCGCAGGACTCCCAAAAGGCAAAGAACCTTTTGGATCAGGTAACGGCGCGTATAAAAAGCTACCAGAATATAACAATTGATTTTAAGTATTCAGTTAGCAACCCAAGTGAGAATCTTAACCAGGAAAGCCGCGGTAATGTTACACTCAAAAATAATCTTTATGTACTTAATTTTATGGGAGTAACCCGTATTTATGATGGTAAGAAAGTATACAATATAGTACCCGAAGATGAGGAGATAACCATATCTGCCCAAGATGAAAAATCAGATGCACTTACCCCTGCTAAAATGTTGAGTTTTTTTAATTCAGGCTATAAATATGCATGGGATATTTCGCAGAATATTAAAGGGCGTAAAATTCAGTATGTAAGGCTTACACCACACAATGTGAAAGACAAAACAAAACAGGTACTTATAGGTATTGATGTACAGACAAAACACATTTACAACCTCATAAAGTCAGAAAGAGACGGTACAACTACAACCTTTACTATAAATTCTTTTAAAACTAATCAGCCTTTATCAAAAAATCATTTTACCTTTACCGAAGGTAAATACCCTAATTATTATATCAACAGATTAGACTGATTTCCCGTTGAAATTATTAGACCGATACATCCTCACTTCGTTTATAAAGACATTTGCAACCGTATTTGTAATTCTGTTCTTTATATTTATCCTACAGGGAATATGGCTTTTTATTGCCGAACTTGCCGGTAAAGACCTTGATACCTGGCTTATCATTAAGTTCCTCCTGTTCTACTCCCCTAAAATGATACCTATGGTGCTGCCCCTTTCAATACTGTTGGCATCTATCATGACATTTGGT
>JBQGDS010000062.1:0-1649 GCA_052039185.1 Flavobacterium sp. | reverse complement strand
TCCCTCTCCAGCTGTATACGCTCGGTCATGTTCAATGCCGTACTTACCACATACTGTTTACCGTTCTCGTCGGTTTCCAGCATATTGTTATACATCCAGTAAATATCTTTTCCGGTTTTGGTACGCAGTATCATAGTACCTGTATCTTCACCTTTTTCAATGATACGCTGCAAATAATCGTTTAAATTTGGAAGATGTTGTGGCGGTACCAGTTGCTGTAGCGATAAATTACGTACATCTTCTTTTGAAAAATCGAGTAGTTCCCTTCCTTTTTCATTCACCGCAAGAATTTTTCCATTTAGATCGTGCATACTCATAAGTCCGATCGCATTTTCAAAGAAATTTCTAAAACGGCGTTCTGAACTTTCCAATTTACTGCGTTCTTCCATCTCTTGGGTAATATTGCGGCCAAAACCTATTATTTCGGTCTTTTGCTGGTTGGACTTAAAAAACCACTCTACAACCACTTCTTCCTGACTATTAATAGTCGTTACAGTTGTAGCTGTAAACCCTTCGGAATCAGACTCCAGAGCGTTCAATTTCTGCTGTAGGTAAGCAGAGCTGTCAACAACATCTGTAAATCTTAAGTGAATAAGTGCTGCTTTTTCTTTATGAAACAAAGCTTCCAATGCAGGGTTCACATCTTTAAACACCAAATCATTGGTTAATACACAAATAAGGTTGTTGGTAACATTAAAAACCTCCGAAAAATATTCGGCCTGCACGTGCTCCCTTCTGCGAAGCAAGGTTTTTGTAACTGCCTTTCCAAGGTTTTTTAAAGATTCAATCTGCTTGTCTGAAAGTGATTTAGGGGTAAAATCTACCACACAGATGGTTGCCAGCACCAGTCCGTTTTCGTCAAATATCGGAACTCCCGCATAGAACCTTATATTGCCCTCGACAATCATACTTTTAGCTGATGTTCTTTCGTCTGCAAAGGTATCTTCTATAATAAGTACATCGCGACTCATAATGGTGTACTGGCACACCGTTTCACTACGCGGAACAATATCCACATCCATCCCCACGCAGCTTTGAATACGCTGGTGATCAGCCTCCATTACCCCTATAATCCCCACCGGGCAACCGGTTATCAAACATGCTGCTTCGGCAAAAATATCCAGTTCGGGATCTTTTTGCAGGTTTAATAATTCATGAAGCCTTAAGCTTTCAAGCCTTTGTTCTTCATTGGGCGGCACAGGGTGTGTAGTCATATCGCTTACAATTAACGTATCCCATAAAAGTGGGATATCTATTGTAAAGTTATATTATTTTACCGAATGTAAAAATAAATATTACGACAGCATTATCGGAAACTCACGCATAGAAATACTACATATTGTTCTACTTTTCAGGTACTGAATTCATAGTATCATAAAAATGTTGTCATACAGTTCTGGGCTTCCGCGAACCTATCCTTAGAATGTTAAGTGCGTTTACTATCATGTTAAAAACAAAAAAAGCGACTTTATCAGTCGCTTCTCATAATCTGAATGTGAACTTCTATTTTTAATTATTCCAACCACCACCCAATGCTCTGTAAACTGCAACCGTGGTTTTTAGCTGCTGCATTTTGGTTTCAACCAATTCAAATTTTGCTTCTAGGGCTTCACGTTGGGTAAGTAAAACTTCCATATAATCTGCTCGTG
>JBQGDS010000061.1:0-13285 GCA_052039185.1 Flavobacterium sp. | reverse complement strand
GATATTACTTCAAGCTGCTCAACCTGGCTTTTATGAAGCCTGTCTATCTCCTGCTGTCTTTTGTCAAGGTAGTCAACACGGCTGTTGTAGTCGGCTACCTTTGCCTCCAGCTCCTCGCTAAGTTTTTTTGTTTTGGCAAGTTCATTACTTACCTGTGATTCTTTATCGCGGGTCCTTTTTTCAGCCTCCGCCATCTTTTTATCACGCCCCAGTATTACCTGCTCGTGTTCTGCTTTAAGTTCCAGGAATTTTTCCTTAGCCTGCAGCATTTTATCTTTTTTGGCAGTTTCGCCTTCGTTTTTAGCATCTTTAATGATTGAAGCAGCCTCTTTGCGTGCATTTTCCAGCACACCCGAAGCGCTTTTCTTGTCCAGGAACTTTGCGATCCCGAAACCTACCCCTGCCCCAATAATGCAGGCGATAATTATTAATAATGTAGAATCCATAAGTTAGTTTGCTTTGATATGTATATAAAAAAAGCCTACATAAGCATGATTGTATAAACTCGGTAAAACAAGTTTTGAGCTAACCCGCTGTTCAAGGATCTGCTCAGGGCAGCATGCTATAGTAGCGGCGATTCGCCCATTTTAATGAATTGGCGTTGAGTTTATCAAATATGTACTAATGTAGGCAGTATTGTTTGACGTATGTTTAAAGAACGTGTTTTATTATCGGGAGAGCAGTCCGTCAAGTTTTTCATTCATTTTTTCCAGCCTCTCAAAGGCGGTGTCCAGTTCGGCAGAACGGTCTATCTGCTTCTGTTCGGATTGTGCTGCAAACTGTAAAGCGCACATTGCCAGCACATCCTGCTTATCCCTTACTGCATAGTTTTCTTCAAACTGCTTTATCATGGCATCTATTTTACGGGAAGCCGTCCTCAGCCCTTCTTCCTGCGAAGGGTCAACCGTAAGGGGGTATACCCTGTCGGCTACTGAAATCTTTATCCTGAGCTTATCATCCATGCCAATCTTAATCTGAAAGTTGAGCTATGCAATAATCAATTTCGCGGATCAATGAATTTATCTTGAGTTTTGTCTCTCTTTTATTTTCGTCACTGCCCAGTAATGAATTGGCCATTTTAAGCGTCTCATTTTGTTGTTTGAGTAACGCTATCTCTTCAGCCTGCCTGCTTATTACCGAAGCTGAGCGGGAAATTTCGTTTTCCAGCTCCCTGTTTCCCTTTTCCATCCTGTCCAGCCTTTGTACCAGCTTTTCAAGTTTAAGCTCAAGAGAATCAACTAATTCGGTCAGTCCGCTCATGGCAGTCAGTTTTCATTACATGATTTTACAAAATTAATATTCCTGTTATCATTTACAACTGTTTTACGAAAAAATATTCTGAAAAGTTTCGTAAACCTGTAATAATTTGCCATGTAAGCAGTTATAAATATAAGTGAATACAGGACTTGTATTTACATGCAATTTTCTATTTTAGCATAATGAGATTATTTGCCCTGCTATTATTTTTTACGACTTTTACTTTTGCGCAAAATCCTTATCCGCAGGATTATTTCCGTTCTCCTATGGATCTTCCGGTACACCCGTCCGGTACTTTTGGCGAATTGCGCGGTAACCATTTTCATTCGGGACTTGATTTCCGAACTAAGCAAAAAGAAGGTTTTCCTGTGTATGCCGCTGCCGATGGTTACGTATCCCGCATAAAAGTATCAAGCTATGGCTACGGGCTTGCATTATATATTGACCACCCTAATGGCTACACTACTGTATACGGGCATTTGCAAAAATATTCGCCAAAACTTGACGATTACATCCGTGCAAAACAATATGAAAAACAAAGTTTTGAAATTGAATTATTCCCTAAAGCGGGCGAAATTCCAATAACTAAAGGGGAACTGGTGGCATTGTCCGGAAATTCGGGCGGCTCGGGTGGACCGCACCTGCATTTTGAATACCGTGATACAAAAACCGAAATGATAATCAATCCGCTGCTTTTTGGCCTGGATAAAAAAATGAAGGACACAAAGGCTCCTGCCATACATGGGCTTATGGCATATCCGCTAAGCGATGATGCTGTGGTAAACGAAACCCGAAAAGCTTACCTGCTAAACCTCAAGCTGCAAAAAGACGGCACATACATTGCCGATAAAATTTATGCTAAAGGAAAAATAGGATTTTCAATAAGCGCTACCGATAAGTCTACAGGCAGCATGGGCAATAACGGCATTTATAAGGCAGAGTCATTTTATAACGGCTCTCCTGGGTTTAGCTATAAATTTGACGCCTTTGCTTTTGACGAATCGCGCTACATCAATAATTTTATTGATTACCCACATTATTATGCTACAGGACAGCGTTTCCAGAAACTTTTTATTAAAACCCCGTACAACTTATCAATAGTTCGAAATAACAAAACAAACGGGCAGTTTGATATTGTGCCCGGCGAGGTAAAGAATTTCAGGATTGAAGTATCAGATTTTCACGGCAATAAAGTGATTGTGAACGGAAGCATCGAATATTCTGATAAGCCTGCAACGGTAAATGAGCCTAAAAAGATAACGCCTTACCTAGTAAAGGCGGGACACGACCACAATTACAGTAACGGAAATGTATCAGTATTTGTACCTGCCAATGCTTTTTACGAAGATTTTTACCTTGATTTCAGGGTTATAGATTCGGTATTATACCTGCATAACCCTACCGTACCGGTACACACACACGTAGAGATATCTTTTGATGTAACCGGTATGACGAAGGAGGTATTGCAAAAAACATTTATCGGCGGTTTTACCGACAGAAAAATGACTTATAACCAAAGTCGCCTTGAAGACGGTAAACTGGTTGCTAAAGTACGCAGCCTTGGCAATTTTAAACTGATGCAGGATACCAAACCACCAAAAATATACGGGATAGACTTTGAAGAAGGCAAATGGCTAAGCGAAAAATCAGGCTTCAGCGTTAAGATTAGTGATGACCTTGCCGGTATTGCCACTTATGATGCCTGGCTGAACGGCAAATGGGCCCTCATGCATTATGATTATAAAACAAAAACACTGCGGCATAACTTCAGCGATGGCATAGTTGCCGAAGGCAGAAACGATTTAAAAATAGCGGTTACCGATAATGTAGGAAATTCTGCTACCTTTGAAACACATTTTTACAGAACACAAAATACAGCGCCTGTTGAAAAAGATTAAACATTTAATTGCCCTGTTTATATTGCTTGCTTCGGCTATTGCCTTCGCCCAGCAAAAAAAACCATTAATGTACGGCATACTGCTTGACGAGAACAATCATCCTATTGAAGATGTTAACATATTCTACGCCGATATTGAAGGTACAGTTCGCACAAAGAGTGACCGTACAGGATTTTATAAAATAGAACTGCCAATAGACAGGCCGGTTATTGTATGGTTTGAGCACATAAGCTTTAAACGTTCATCTGTAGAAAATATAGCACTTGGGCCAAACGACCGTTTTGAATTTAATCTTATACTGATTACCGGCACGACTGAAGTTAAAGCCGTAGTTATACAGGGTAAATCGGGTCGTAAAGAAGTAGAAGGTATTACTACGATTTCACCTGAACTGATACGTAATATTCCGGGAGCGAACGCCGGTGTGGAAAACATTATAAAGCTATTGGGCGGAAACTCCAACAACGAGCTTAGTACACAGTATGCGGTACGTGGCGGTAACTTTGACGAGAACCTTGTATATGTAGAAGATATTGAAATATACCGTCCTTTCCTTATCCGTTCGGGGCAGCAGGAAGGGCTTAGCTTTACCAATACTGCTATGGTTGCCGATGTAGATTTTTCGGCTGGTGGTTTCCAGGCGCGCTATGGCGATAAAATGTCGTCGGTGCTGGATATTAAATACCGCAGGCCAACACGAAACGGCGCTGCTCTTGAAGCGAGCTTTTTAGGCGGAAGCCTTACAGCCGAAGGGGCATCTAAAAATAAAAAATGGAACGGCCTTATTGGCGCCCGATACCGTGATAACAGCCTGCTGGTTAACAGCCAGGACACCGAGACAAATTTTAGGCCTACGTTTGCCGATATACAGGCTTTCCTGAATTTTAACCCTAATGAAAAATGGGAAATAAGTTTTCTTGGAAATATTTCGCAAAACAAATACCACTACGAGCCGCTAACAAGGCAAACCAATTTTGGTACGGTTGATGACCCGAGAGCTTTACTTATTTTTTATGATGGGCAGGAAAAAGATGAATATGAAACCTATTTCGGCGCAATAAAATCAACTTACAAAGTAAATGAGAATTTCACGCTGAAGGTAATAGGATCAATATACCACACACAGGAGCAGGAACATTTTGATATTCTTGCCAACTATGCACTGGGCGATGTAGACACTAACATCGGGTCAGATACTTTTGGTAACTGCATAAACTGTACTTCGGTAGGATCACAACTTACACATGCACGAAATAATCTTGATGCATTAATAGTAAATGGCGAAGTGAAAGGCTTCCATAACATAAGCAAGAACCTTGTAGAGTGGGGTTTTAAGTATACCCGGGAAGACATACGTGACCGCCTTGTTGAGTGGGAAGTTATTGATTCTGCCGGTTTTTCAATCGCTCCGCCAAGGAGTCCAATAAACGACCAGCCTTACAATCCGTATTATGGGCCATTGGCACCTTACCAGACAGTTAGGGCTACTAATTTTGCGGAGATAAACCGTTTTTCAGGATATGTACAGTGGAGCCGCCGCGCACAACTGGGCGATGCCGATATTTTTATGAATGCAGGTGTACGTGCACACAACTGGCAGGTAAGCGGCAGGAATATACAGAGTAGTAACCAAACCACTTTCAGCCCGAGGGCTCAGTTTGCCATTAAGCCGGCATGGGAACGCGATATGCTTTTCCGCCTGTCGGGAGGATTTTACCACCAACCGCCTTTTTATAGGGAGTTGCGCGATATGAATGGCGTTGTACAGCCCGATGTGAAAGCCCAGCAGTCAATACATATTGTACTGGGCAACGATTACAGTTTTAAAATGTGGGACAGGCCTTTTAAACTGATATCAGAGGCATATTATAAAAAACTTGATGATGTAAACACTTATACACTGGAGAATGTACGCCTCCGCTACCAGGCCAATAATGACGCTGTAGCGTATGCCTATGGTGTTGATGTAAGGATGAACGGTGAATTTGTACCTGGAGCAGAATCATGGCTGAGCTTTGGTTACATGAAAACAGAAGAGAATAGTAATGACCGTGGCTATATAGCCCGTCCTACCGATCAGAGATTAAAATTCGGGGTGTTATTCCAGGATTATGTTCCTAACATCCCTAACCTGAAAATGTACCTTAACCTTGTGTACAACACAGGTGTTCCGGGTGGTTCGCCTTCCTATGCCGATCCTTATGCGTATCAAAACAGGCTCAACGATTACCGCCGTGCCGATGCCGGGTTTGCCTACGTATTTACTGATGGCACTAAAGAATATCCCAAAGGCCATTGGTTAGGAGTATTCAGGGAACTGGCACTGGGTCTTGAGATATTTAACCTTTTCAATAACCAGAATGCCATTACTAACACATGGGTACGCGATGTGTCCAGCAGAACTCAGTTTGGCATCCCTAACTACCTTACCAGCCGTGTTTTCAGCCTTAAGCTGAATGTAAGGATTTAATATGTAAAACATTTTGCTTACTTTTGGGTAAAGCACAATAACCGACTTACTTGTACAGTCAATGAAAAAAGCCATAATAGCAATAGCAGTAGTTGCCGGTTTTACGGTAACAAGCTGCAAAGAGGAAAAGCAGAAACCTAAGGTAGCGTATGAAGATAACCGCCCGGCAAAACCGCAGCCCGGCAAGAATGATTCTACCGATATAAAGGTAGCCGATCTTCCCGTGCTTATGGATGGCACAAAGTATCTTATTCACCCTATAGGAGATATAAGGGTATATGAAGACGCCAACAGGAGTTATGGCAGCAGCCGTACCAACAGTTCGGCAAGCTATGCTATATCTAACTACAACCGTTTTGAAATTACAGGGTATTTAGAAAACCTGAAGTTTCAGCATGTAGATTCAGCCTCAATAAAACCTTTGACCGATAAGGTTATACAAATACAAACTGCCACTTACCTTAATACAATTGCCGAAAGGCTTAAAAAACAGGTTTTGGTTTATACTCTTGTAGATGCTGACACCAACCGCGACGGTAAGATTGATGCTAACGATATCCGCTCATTATACATAAGTGATATAAGCGGTAAATCATTCAAAAAGCTTTCAAGCGATATGCAGGAACTGATTGACTGGAATATTATTGAAGGGCAAAACAGGCTTTATTTCCGTACGATTGAAGATATAAATAAGAATGGTGCATTTGACAAAAATGACCTTGTCCATTATCATTATACCGACCTTGCTTCTGCCGACTGGGAAGTACATACTTACGAGCCTGTAAAATAGTGCTGGGTTAGGTTACAACTGCCTGCTAAATATAAATATCGCTTTCGAGGTCAGATTTTTCGATTGTAATATTAAAACCTAACTGTTCCATAAGCTGTATAACCAGGTTTTTATACCAGTTCTCTGATTTTGGATGGATGTAAATACGTTCAATCAGGGCCGTAATATCTACATCAACCTTTAAGCCATCGTTTATAGTGCGCGGGTATTTGCGCAAATCACTTATTATACGAACCTCACGCTCGTACTGAAAACTTTTACGCTTAAACAGGAACGGGAAGAAATCATTATCAAAGGGGATATGCTCCTTTTTATAATCAATATATTTTACCTCGCCTATATGCTGTTCATAATCGGCTTCGGGCATCAGTGCCTGCTGCAGCCTCCCTACGGTTGACTGTATTGCAAGGCCTTCATTATTTTTTGTAAATATCTGCCACATTGCATACGATTCATGCTCATTAATATGCCAGCTGCTTACCACCACATTTTTACGATGGTTTTTATACGTATCCAGGAAACCCGGCTTGTGTTCGGATATTTTTTTGAGCTCTTCAAACGTAGGCTCACTGAAGGTGCCCTCGTACTGGTCTTCAAACTTATCTGACCGGGACATGAATAACCGCCTGCACAATAGCAGGTCTAAAAACTTTGAAAGGTCAAGGTATTTCCATACAATAGTATCAGGAGCAGGGCTGTCAATATTTTTGTGTGGAAGGTACATTGTTTGTCAGGTATTATACCGGGAAAATTTTAGAAAGGTCTTCCTTTGATATTGGCTTCAGGTAGTAATTAGATACTATGTTGCCAAAATCACGTGATTTATTAATATCAACCTCGTTGTTTGATGAACTTATCATGTTTATTTCGGCATGTTTAGGTAAGCCATCCATTAATTTGCTATACTCTTCCAGAAACTGCCAGCCATTCATAATAGGCATATTCACATCAAGCAATATCAGGTCAGGCAGGTTGTCTTTATCTGCATTTTTAATATGTTCAAGTGCCTCCATCCCATTGGGAAAGAAGAAAGTTGCAACATCTATACTATTCTGCTTCAGCAGGTTTTTAAACAGGAAATGATATATCTTATCATCATCTATAACGTACAGCGTTTTAATCTTCTTCATTAAAATAAATTTTAAATGTCGTTCCCTTATTTACTTCACTTATTACCTCAATTTTACCGCCCATGGCTTCAACCTGGTTCTTAGTGATAAAAAGGCCAATACCACGAGAGTTTTGGTGTTTGTGAAATGTTTTATACATTCCGAACAGGGAATTTTTATGTTTTTTTAAATCAATACCCAAGCCATTATCTGCTACCGAAAGCATTTTGACACCATTTACGATGCTGAAATCAAACGATAGCATAGGCTTTCTGTCAGGGCTTGAATATTTAATAGCGTTAGTAGTAAAATTAAGCAATATACTTTCAAGATACGCAGGGTTATAATCAACAGTTACATCTAAAGGTATGTTAATTTCAATTGTGACCCCATGCTTGGTAATTTCGTTATTTAATATATTCAGGATATTTTTTAGATATGACCTCAGGTTCAGCTTTTCTTTTACAATTTTAACCTCAAACTGTATCTCTACAAGTTCTTTCAGGTGGCTTATGGTTATTGAAAGCCCGTCTGAAATTCCTTCAAGGTGCCCCAGCATCTCCTCACGCTCATTCTCGCTTGCTGTTTTAAACAGGTCAATAAGCATTTTTAAGTTACTTGCATGTGACCTAAGGTTGTGCGATACAATATGGGCAAAATTACTCAGCCTGTTATTCTGGCTGCTTATAATGCTTATAGTGTTATCAAGCTCAATTTCTTTCTGTTTAATATCAGTAATATCTTTATGCACCCCTACTGCCCTAGTAACCTTACCGTTTGCATCAAATTCTACAGCCTTACCACGACTTAAAACCCATCGGTATTTACCATCTTCATGAAGAATGCGGTACATACTTTCAAAAGGCAGATTGTTTTTTTCAAAACTCTTTTTTTTCTCTTTCTCTCTCAGTTTTGCATCATCAGGATGAATACGGTCAGTCCATGCCTTTGGGTCGCCATACAGTTCTTCCTCCAAACCTAGTATATGCATAGACTGCGCACTGAAAAGGGCTTTATTGTTTATTATATCCCAATCCCAAACACCCTCGGAAGCAGCGTCAAGGGCAAACTCTACACGGTCCCTATCCTGCTTCATTTTTATGGCATGCAGTTTTTCATCGGTAATATCCCATGCCCTTCCATACACACTTACAGAACCATCGGCTTCCTGCTCAGGATTACCTGAAACACGCAGCCATCGTATTCCTTTGTTACGTGTATTTACACGATACTCATGATCCCAACGGGTAAGTTCAATCCGGCATTTATCAAGTTTACGGGTAAATTCCTCATGTTCGTCCTGAAGAAGTAAATCCCTGTAAAAAATTTCCCTGTCATTTAAAAATTCTTCCTTGGTTATACCATATAAACTCATGATATTGTCACTGCAAAATACAAGCTTGTAACCGGTTTCCTCACGCCATACCAATTTAAAAATCAGGTCGGGCACCAGGTCCAGCATTTTCTGGTAAAAAGCTTTTACCTCATCAGCATTATGAAATTCAGGCGGTTCGGGGAAATTCATGCGCAAATTTTATACAAAAATAATCGTACTGCTTTAAAACAACATGCATTTTACGAAAAATTTCCGAAAAACCGACAAACCATCTATTTTCTTGGATGATAAGCATTTAACACCTCGCTTAAAAACTTCCTGTCCAAGTGCATGTAAATTTCGGTAGTGGTAATTGATTCATGTCCAAGCATTAGCTGTATAGAACGTAGGTCGGCACCATTTTCAAGTAAATGTGTGGCAAATGAGTGCCGGAAAGTGTGCGGACTAATAGTTTTATTAAGATTGATTTTATTAGCCAGGTCTTTAATAATAGTAAATATCATGGCACGGGTAAGCCCCCTGCCCCTGCGGTTAAGGAACAATGTGTCTTCATGCCCTTTTTGGATCGAAACTGTACTACGTATAGAGTTGCGATATATATTAATATATTTTTGAGTATGTGCTCCAATGGGCACAAAACGCTGCTTGTTACCTTTACCGGTAATCTTTATAAAACCCTCTTCAAAAAACAAGTCAGACAGTTTTAAATTAACCAGTTCTGACACACGCAGGCCACAACTGTACAATGTTTCCAGCATGGCCCGGTTGCGCTCACCCTCATCTTTACTCAAATCTATTGCACTAATAAGGCTGTCAATTTCGGCAGTAGATAATGTATCCGGCAACTTTCGGCCGGTTTTTGGAACTTCAATTAGCTCCATGGGAGAATCTTTCCTGTAATCTTCGAACACTAAATAGTTAAAAAAACTCTTAAGACCGGATATAATCCTTGCTCTTGAACGCGGATTAAGTTGGGGGGCAATGCTATAAATAAAATGCTGAATTACCTCTTCGTTTATATCTGTAGGCAATACTTCAATACTATTTGTAATCAGGTAATCTGCAAGCTTTTGCACGTCGAAAAGGTAATTGGCAACTGAATTGTCGGATAATCCTCTCTCAATTTTAAGGTAGGATTTGTAGTCATTCATCAGTTTAGTCCAACTTTTCATACAGGTTAAAGTTATGTGAATTAAGAATTCTTTGATAATAGTACGCCTACTATTGAGATAATTTTGAAATACAAAACTAAAACTTAATTAAAGATGAAACTATTTAAATTTATTACGGCAGGTGCATTAATGTTAGGCGCTGTAACAGTATCTAACGCACAGGAAGACGCAAGCAACAAAGACTCAATGGCAGTTAGCTGGGGTGTAAAAGGTGGTGTTAACTTCGCTACACTTAATGGTGGCGATATTGACAGCCCTGATTCAAGAACAAGCTTTCACGCTGGTGTACTAGCTGAGTTCCCTCTTGCAGACATTTTCTCACTACAGGCTGAGGTATTCTACTCTGGCCAGGGAGCAGAATTTAATGTACCTTATCTTACAGGAAACATCTTAAACCCTGTAGGCTCAAGAAAAGTAGAGCTTCAGCTGGATTACATTAATGTACCGGTACTGGCTAAATTTTATGTTATGAAAGGTTTAAGCCTTGAGGCAGGACCGCAGTTTAGCTTCCTTCTTAATGATGAGTGGGATACTGATCCTACAGGAAACAATGGTGATGAGCCATCACCAATTAGGCAGACTGCTAAAACTTTTGAGTTTGGCGTAGTGGGTGGCCTTACTTTCCAGACAGAAATGGGACTGTTTGCAACAGCAAGATACAACCAGGGTATTACCGATATTGCTGATGACCTAAACGTACAGAACTCTGTATTCCAGATAGGTGTTGGTTACAAGTTTTAATAAACAGTAACCATAAAAACAAAAAACCTCCCAAAAGGGAGGTTTTCTTTTTATAACCTAATATGATAATTAGAATTTGTAAGTCAAACCGAACTGAGCAGTTGAGAAGAAGTTGTTGAATACATTGAAGTTACCTTCAAAAGATGAAGTTTTTACTTCAGGAGTTACACCATCTTCAAATTCACGCTTACCAGTGTTGAATGACAATAGGTCAGTAAGACCAAAGTTGATAGCGAATCTTTCAGTAATAAAGTAGTTGATACCAAGATCAATACCTACACCAAAGTTTTTATCTTTCCATACATCAGTACCGTTCTCTTCAAGTTTTGTACCACCAAAACCAAGACCTGCTTCAGCATACGTTTTAAACCTCTGACCAAGGTCAAGGAAATAGTAACGACCGAATACACCAGCACCAAAGCTGCTTGCTTTAGTTTCATCTGTAGGAGTACCAGGAATAGATAATTCTTCTTTAGCAGAACCAACAAAAAGTTCAACACCTACTGCAAACTTATCAGTTAGAAAATAACCTGCCTTAGGATTAAAGTTGAATAAGCTCTCTTTAGATTCAGTACCATCTTGTTCTTCTTTTGAAGTACTGAACTGAAGGTTACCTTCTACAAGGATGTTACCAGCAGAAAAACCGAAAGCCGGAGTTTCAGTTTCCTGAGCGTTAGAAAATGCAAAAGCAAATAATGCCAGTGCAGAAAAAACCACTTTTTTCATTACGTTGTTAAATTTATTTGGTTACGTGGGGCAAATATATAAAAAATTTAACAGGAAAACATCTATGATAATACAAATTTAAAACGCATTATACTGAACTACAAATAATTACTTAAAAATCAAATATTTACGAAAATTTTTCGAAGCAAAAAGTAATTAATAATTTTTTAACAGAAAAGAGGTTTTTAACTTATAAATCACAAAAAACTTAACATTTACGCGGTTTAATATCTTTATCTTTGCGCTAATCATTAACCAAATAATATAAATGAAAAAAATTTTAATGGCAGCTGTTATTCTATTAGGTTGCTACACTACTGTAAATGCACAATCGTATGGTATTAAAGCAGGGGCAAACTTTGCAAGTTTCAGGGGCGATGCTTCCGACAGATTTAATGTACTAATAGGTTTTCACATTGGAGCACTTGCAGAAATCGAGATTTTTGATCACCTGTCTTTACAGCCAGAATTTTTATATAGCAGCCAGGGAGCAAAAACCAAACAAAACGATTATAAGCTGAATTACCTTACACTGCCTGTAGTTGCCAAAATATATCTTACTGACAGTTTTAATATACAGGGCGGGCCACAGTTCGGATTGCTGATTTCTGAGTCGGACGCTGTTACACCATTAGAAAGCAACACCTATGATTTTGGAATTGTAGGTGGCCTGGAGTTTTTTATTGCCGATGGCCTATTTGTACAGGCACGTTATAATGCAGGCCTTAGCAGGCTCTCGGATAATAGTGACCTTAAAAACTCTGTTGTACAGGCTTCAATAGGTTATATATTTTAATCGTTTATTAAAATAGTATGAAAAAAATAATATTTCTTGCCTTAGTACTTATTTCCGGTATAAGTGTACGGGCACAAGGTATTGATTTCGGGCTTAAAGCCGGTGTTAACTTTGCTAATATTAATGGCGACCTAAATGCCGATGGTATTACAAGCTTTCATGCAGGCGCTGCCTTAGAATTAAATTTAATTCCAACATTTTCTATTCAGGCAGAAGGGCTGTATTCATCGCAGGGTGCTGAGTATAAAAATTTTGAAGGCCTGGCTGAAGATGTTAATCTTGATTATATATCAGTCCCTATTATGGCTAAGTTTTATATACGGCCTGACAGGCTGAGCCTGATGGCAGGGCCACAATTCTCTTTTCTTATAAGCGAAGCCGAAGAAGCATGGGACAGTAAAAGCTTTGACCTTGCAGCAGCAGGTGGTATAGAGCTTAAAATTACTGAAGGGCTTTTTGCACAGGCACGTTACACTATAGGACTTAATGATGTATATGATAATATAAATTCTAAAAATGCAGTACTGCAATTTTCATTAGGTTATTATCTTTTCTGACAAATTTCCTGAAATAAAACTTAAAGCCCTGCTAATTCAGCAGGGCTTTTCTTTTGTTAAATGTTAAAATTAGTGTTATTGCCTATTGAGACTAATAACTGAATGATTATTTTTACAAAAACATCACTCAAGGATGAAGATCATCATAATAAACGGCCCTAACCTAAACATGCTGGGCAGGCGCGAACCCGAAGTGTACGGCTCACAATCGTTTGAAGATTATTTTGCAAAGCTGCAGGATAACTACCCGGATACTGAACTGGAGTATTTCCAGAGTAATATAGAGGGCGAACTGATAACCAAAATACAGGTTACCGGCTTTAGCCATGATGGTATAATACTCAATGCGGGAGCTTATACTCACACATCAATAGGTATTGCAGATGCAGTAAAAGCTGTAAACGCACCTGTTATAGAGGTACATATTTCCAAT
>JBQGDS010000060.1:0-9513 GCA_052039185.1 Flavobacterium sp. | reverse complement strand
TTTGCAGGGTTCAGGCTGTTTACAATCTGCTCAACCGCTACAGCAGGAAGATATTCGGTAGTCCTGCCCGGGTAACCGAATACAAGCGTGAAGTCGTTTTCTTTAACGCCGCCTATTGATACCGGGAAGAAATGTTTTGGTGTGTACGGAACATTGTCTTTAGAATAGGCAGCCGGCCTGTTGTTCTTATCGGCATAAATACGGAATAACGAGAAGTCGCCCGTATGCCTTGGCCAAACCCAGTTGTCAGTATCCGACCCGAATTTGCCTATTGATGATGGCGGCGCACCCACAAGGCGAACGTCTTTAAAGCTTTCGGTTACAAAAAGCATATACTGGTTGCCTTCGTAAAACGTACGTATCTTGTTTTCCTGCCATTGCTCTTTTGGCAGTGTATTGGTAAGGCTGGTTATGTTCTCCTGGATTTTCTTTTGCCTGTCCTGCTCTGATTTAAGAGTAGAAACACCTTCAAGCACTTTATTGGTAACATCTTCAATACGCACAATAAAAGTTACTTCCATGTCAGGGTTAGGCAGTTCCTCGGCAAGGCTCATTGCCCAGAAACCATTGGTAAGGTAATCATGGTCTACGGTTGAATGTGCCTGGATCTCGCCATAGCCACAGTGGTGGTTGGTAAGCAGCAATCCTTTAGACGATATAACTTCTGATGTACATCCGCCATTAAAATGCGGAACGGCATCTTTAAGGCTGGAGTTGTTTACATCATAAATATCCTGGGCGCTCATTTTCATGCCCAGGCTTTTCATTTCTTTTTCGTTCATTCCCTTAAGGAGCGATGGTATCCACATACCACCCTGCTGTGCATACGCAGGCAGTACTAATAGCAGTACCAGTAAACGTAATATTCTCATAGTGTTTGTAATTGTTGTGGCCGCAAGTTACGATTTTTATAAAAAGGCTTGCGAAGCTCAGGTGTTAATACTTACATTCGTAAAAATATGTACCATGTTCAGCGAAATAGTTACACATATGCGCAAGCACATCAGCCTTTCCACAGAAGAGGAAGAAATCCTCACTTCGGCTCTGGAACTGCGTGATGTAAAAAAGAAATGTTTCCTACTGCAGGCAGGTGAGGTGTGCCGGGAGAACTATTTTGTGACAAAAGGCTGTTTCAGGCTGTACCTTATTACGCAAAAAGGGGCAGAGCAGGTAATACAGTTTGGAATTGAGAATTGGTGGATAACCGAATATGCCAGTCTTAAAACAGGATTACCATCTCAATTCTATCTGCAGGCCACCGAGCCAGCTCAGGTAGTTGTACTGAAACGGAACCTTGAAGAAGAGCTATTTGCGAAGATACCACAGTTGGAAAAGTATTTCCGCCTAGTGCTGGAAAAAGCTTATTCTGCACAGCTTAACCGTATACATTATATATTTAACCTTACCGGAGAAGAGCAATACCGGATGATGAGCCAGAAATATCCCGAATTTGTACAGCGTGTGCCGCAGTATATGCTGGCTTCTTTTTTAGGTATTACGCCAGAGTTCCTGAGCATGCTCCGCGCTAAAAAGGACTAATTTCTATTTCTTAAACTACTTTAAGTTTTTTGCAGAACCATTCACAGAAATTTGTATAAGAAATTTTTACTAACAAATTAATTATACAATATCATGGAACAAAGAATGAATCTTTTTGCAATTGTACCGGATGGGTACAAAGCATTGGTGGGGCTTGAAAATTACATTAATTCAACACAGCTTACTCATACCCACAAAGAGCTGATAAAAATCCGCACATCACAAATCAACGGCTGTGCTTTTTGCCTTGACATGCATACTAAAGATGCACGCAAATATGGCGAAACCGAACAGCGTATATATACATTAAATGCATGGAGAGATACGCCTTTTTTCACTCCTGAAGAACAGGCTATACTGGCGCTGACTGAAGAAGTGGCGCTGATATCAAATCACGTTTCTGAAAAAACGTATAATAATGCACTGGAAGTTTTGGGCGAAAAATACCTGGCTGAAGCGATAATGGCGATGATAGCCATAAATACCTGGAACCGCATAGCCATAACTACCGGGATGCAGCCTAAATAAATGGTATATAAAAATAAAATGCCGGGGTTTACCCGGCGTTTTGTTTTATTTAGCTTGCCCAGTAGGCAAATTTTATCCAGCGTACCCACTTGCCGTTTTCTTTTTTATATACGTTCCAGCCACCGCTTCCGTCCAGTGCCCCCGCCGTGTTGCTGGCATATACAAAACAGATGCTGTTACTACGAATAAATATAGGCTTAGAAAAGAAGCTGAGCGACTTGTGTTTTTGTAAGTCAAATTTTTCAGTGAATTCAAAATTCTTAACACCCGAAAGGTATGTTTTGGCTTCAATACCAATAAGCTTTTTAGCTTCTTTCTTTATTGTTTTCTTTTCAGATTTGGTGAGTTTCAGGCTGTAACCTTCAGCTTGTGCAGCAGACTTAATTTCGTCTTTTTTCAGTTCGCTGTTAAGGGAACGTGTATTATTTTCGGTAAGCCAGCCATGGCTGTAGTATACAGTGCCGTTGGTTATATCGGCAAAAAAGTTTTTCGTCTGCTTGTCCTGTGCAAAACCTGAAAGGGTTGCTAATAAAAAAAGTAAGGTAAAATGCTTCATTATATTTTGGTTTAGTTTATACTATAACATGTTTCATAAGCTTTCTATTGTGCATGCTGAATTTTTTTGACAGGTACAGCTGCTGTGCTTTCTCGTTATGGGGCTCTACCTCAAGGTAAATTATTTTTACCGAGTACAGCTTACACTCTTGCTGAATAAAATCAAGTGCCCTTTTTCCCAGCCCCATTCCGCGGGCTTGGTCAGCAATATACAACTCATCCAGGAAAGCGATCCTGCCTTTGTACTCAAAACTAAATACAAATGTCAGTATAACATAACCTACCGTTTTGCCATCTGGCATAATCATCCAGCCTTTGCCAAGAGTTTCATTTTCTGTAAACTCCATCAGCAGGTCTCGTGCCACAGCAGTATCAATAGGATAATTGTCTATGGCGTAAAAATCTTCCATCAGGGCAACTATAACCGGAATATCCTGTGCTTCTATAGGTTTAAAAATGCTATCCATCAGGCAAGGTTTTTAAGTATTACATCAACAGCGCCACGGTTCATATTGATAAAAGTCCCTGCCTTGTAGCCGGTTTCATTGCGATAATCGTCATTATGTATCAGTTCCGAAAAAATAGTCTCTAATGATTGTTTGTCTTTCGCTTCAAGGCACCCGCCAAAGTGAATCATTGCCGATGCCTCCGGGAACTTGTCATGATTAGGGCCTATAACAACAGGTGTTCCAAATGCAGCTGGCTCCAGAATGTTGTGCAGGCCTGATGTGCCAAAACCGCCACCTACATAGGCCACATCAGCATAGCTGTATATTTTGCCTAAAATACCAATTGTGTCAATAATGAAAACATCATAATCGGCTAAATTTTTTCCTTCTTTTTCAGAGAATAAAACCGTTTTTTTAGAGATGCCTTTTTCTATTTCAGAAATATGGTCGGCACCAATTGTATGCGGAGCAATTATGAATTTTATGTTTTCGGACGCGTTAATAAAATCAATGAACATTGCTTCATCCTTAGGCCATGAGCTTCCGAAAACAATAGTTTTTTTGCCGTTAATAAAGTCTTCAATAAAATCCAGTGAATTGTCGCGTTCCAAAATTTCTGATACCCGGTCAAAACGTGTATCGCCACTCACAATAACGTTGTTGAATCCTATAGATTGCAGTAAATCTTTTGAGTTGCTGTCCTGCACAAAAAAACGGATAAAGGTTTTTAGCGCCTGCCTGTAAAACCCGCCATACCATGTAAAGAACACCTGCTTTTTGCGGAAAATACCCGATATAAGATAAGTAGGTATATTGGCATTTTTCAGTTCTTTCAGGTAGTTGGGCCAGTATTCGTATTTTATAAAGAAAGCCATTTCTGGGTGTACCAGCTTCATGAACTTTTTAGCATTGGCAGTGGTATCCATTGGGAGGTATACTACCACATCAGCCGCTTTAGTGTTTTTGCGTATCTCATACCCTGACGGCGAAAAAAAAGTAAGCACAATTTTATGCTGTGGATACTCTTTCCTTATCCTTTCCATAACCGGCAGGCCCTGCTCATATTCACCCAGTGAGGCTGAGTGAAACCAGATGGTTTTATCAGCCGGGCTTATAATGTCTGCAAGGGTGTCAAAAACAGTTTTCCTGCCCTGCACGAAGAGCCTTAACTTAGGGCTGAACAGCGCGATAATTTTCAGGATGCCGGATGCAATAACAATAAGTAGGTTGTAAATAAAAAACATAGTACTGGTATTGATGCGCTAAAATACATATTTTAACTGGCAGGCAGTCATTAAAATTAGTAGTTTTGCCTGTAAATAAATCTACGGATAACAATGAAGAAAATACAAATGGTTGACCTTAAAGGTCAATACGACAGGATAAAAGATACAGTTAACACCGCTATCCAGGAAGTGCTGGATACTACTACATACATAAACGGGCCCCAGGTACAATCATTCCAAAAGAACCTTGAGGACTATCTTGATGCAAAACATGTAATACCTTGTGCTAATGGTACTGATGCGCTCCAGATTGCCATGATGGGGCTTGGCCTGCAGCCCGGCGATGAGGTTATAACAGCCGATTTTACATTTGCCGCTACCGTTGAGGTTATTGCACTTTTACAGCTTACACCGGTATTGGTTGATGTAGAGCCTGATACATTCAATATTTCGGTGGAGGCGATACGAAAAGCGATTACGCCTAAAACCAAGGCAATTGTTCCTGTACACCTTTTTGGCCAGGTAGCCGATATGGAAGCTGTCATGGCGCTGGCTGCTGAACATAACCTGTATGTAATTGAAGATAATGCCCAGGCTATCGGCGCTAATTATAAGTATGCTGATGGTTCTAAAAAGAAAGCGGGTGTAATAGGCCATGTGGCTTCCACATCATTCTTTCCGTCTAAAAACTTAGGATGTTATGGCGATGGTGGCGCTATTTTTACCAATGACGATAAGCTGGCACATACCCTTCGCGGTATTGTAAACCATGGTATGTATGTGCGTTACCACCATGATGTGGTGGGTGTAAACTCAAGGCTTGATAGTGTGCAGGCTGCCGTGCTTAATGCCAAGCTGCCATTGCTTGATGAATATAATAAGGCAAGGCAGGAAGCTGCCCAAAAATACAGTAAGGCTTTTGCAGGCCATGCCCACATTATTACTCCGGTAGTAAAGGGCGATGCGGATAGCCATGTTTTCCATCAGTACACATTAAGGATACTGAATGCCGACCGTGATGCGCTTATGCAGCACCTGCTAGATAAAGGTATTCCTTGTGCAATATATTATCCAATACCGCTGCACAGCCAGAAGGCGTATGCAAGCGAGCGTTATAATGAAGCTGATTTTACTGTAACGAACCAATTGGTTAAGGAAGTAATATCGTTACCAATGCACACTGAGTTGGATGATGAGCAGATACAGTTTATTACAAATAGTGTGCTTGAATTTTTGAATAAATAGGACTATGAAAAGCTGTTGGGGGCAGCTTGGCATAAGTTCTTTCAATTTGTTTACAGGGCGTGTAGCAATACATGTTTTGCTGAAAAAAAATCAATAACCCCCAAACAATAAAACAAATGAAAGTAGTAGTAACAGGCGGACTCGGTTTTATAGGTTCGCACACCGTAACTGAACTGCAAAACGAAGGTTTTGAGGTTGTAATTGTCGATGATCTTTCCAATTCTTCTATTGAAGTGCTGGAAGGTATTGAGGCAATTACAGGTAGAAGCCCCGAATTTGAACAGCTTGACCTGCGTGATAAAAATGCCGTACAGGATTTTTTTACCAGGCATAACGATGTTACAGGTGTAATACATTTTGCAGCATCAAAAGCAGTAGGCGAAAGTGTAGAGAACCCGTTACTGTATTATGAAAACAATATAAATGCGCTTGTATACCTGTTGCAGCAGTTACAGCAAAAGCCGGAGGCACATTTTATTTTCAGCTCGTCATGCACTGTGTACGGACAGGCTGAAAAAATGCCGATTACTGAAAATGCACCTATACAGGTTGCTATGTCGCCTTACGGCAATACCAAGCAAATAGGCGAGGAGATAGTTCATGACGTGGCCAAAGTGAGTGATATTAGCGCTATTTTGCTTCGTTATTTCAATCCGGTTGGCGCGCATGAAAGTGCTAATATTGGTGAGCTGCCCATTGGCGTTCCGCAGAACCTGATACCGTTTATAACGCAAACCGCAATAGGGTTAAGGGAAAAATTATCAGTTTTTGGAAATGATTACCCAACGCCAGACGGTACCTGTATACGTGATTACATCCACGTGGTTGATCTTGCCAAAGCACATGTTACCGCGCTGAAAAGGCTTATTGCAAAAAAGAACACTGATAGAGTAGAGGTGTTTAACCTGGGTACAGGAAAAGGCAATTCGGTACTGGAAGTGATACATGCTTTTGAGAAAGTATCAGGAGAAAGACTGAACTATGAGATTGTAGGAAGGCGCGACGGCGATATTACCCAGGCTTATGCCGATACCACCAAAGCAAACAATATATTGGGCTGGAAAGCCGGGCTCACGCTTGAAGATGCGCTTGCATCGGCCTGGAAATGGGAACAAAAGGTGCGCGGTAAGGTTACGGCTTAATACATGGCTTACACTGATAGAAAATAAAAACCGCCCGGATATACGGGCGGTTTTTTTATAAACAAATAATAGTATTAATTCGTTTTTTCAGGCATCAGCATGCCAATTACCTTATCTCTGGTCAGGTATTTTTTAGCTACGTCCTGTACTTCTTTAGCAGTAAGTGCAGTTACTTTCTGCTCTTTCTGAAGCATTTCTTCTGGGTTAGTGCCGTTAGCATACGAGCTTCTGAATAATCTTGCCCAGTACCTGTTTTCCTTGATCTCTTTTTTGTGGTCAAGAAGTTCACCTTCCTTAAACTTGGCAAGGTCTTTTTCTTCCGGGCCTTTTTCAATTATCTTTTGTACTTCCCTTAATGCTGATGTAGTAAGTTTTTCAGCATTTTCAGGTCCGCATGGAAATGAAATATTGAAGCTGTATGAGCCGTAAGGAACTTTGCTAAGTCCGCCGTAAGCGTTAATACCATATACGCCGCTTTCGTTCTCACGAAGCTCTTCTACAAGCTTAATAGTGAGGATTTCGCCAAGAGCCTGCATAGCAAGCGCCTCTTTAGGAGAATAAGGTGTTTCGCCATAGTACATAATGGTTACGTTACTCTTAGGGTCGGTACCTTTATTTACTACTTTTTTATGTTCTCCTTTAAGCATACGGTAACCCAGGTCAACTGCTTTTTCACGCTTATCTGTTGATGGAAGTGATGCAAGGTATTTGGCTGAGAAATCTTCCATAGTTTTATCATCCACGTTACCTACAAAGTAAAACTCGAAGTCGCCTGCGTTTGCAAAACGCTCTTTGTATTTATTGTAAGCAAGCTGATAATCCGTTTCAGCCCATGTTTTTTCAGTTGGTATTATACCGTTAAACCTTGGATTGTCTTTACTAAGGAATGAGTAGAATTCCTGCTGGAAGTAGAAGTTTGGCTGCGAAGACATGTTAGCATAAAATGCCGACTGCTTTTGCTTAAATCCTTCGTATGCTTCTTTATCCATGTTAAGGTCAGTAAAGTAAGCATGTGTCATCTGGAACATGTACTCAAGATCTTTTGGTGTAGCGCTTCCGCTAAGCCCTTCGGTAGTTCCTGATATGTATGGCCTTACATCGGCAAGTTTGCCGGTCATGAATTTATTGATGTCATTCTTTTTAAGTCCTGAGAAACCTGCTTCGGTAAGTGCGCCGTTAGCAAACTGTACCTTTTTAATATCAGCATCAGAATATAGGTTGCTGCCGCCAAAGCTTATAGCTTCCATAAGTACCTCATCGTTCTTAAAGTCGGTTTTCTTATATGTTACCTTTGCCCCATTAGAAAGGGTAAGGGTAGTTGTGCCCAGTTTGGCATTGCTTTCTTTTTTAACCACTTTGCCCGGCTTTACCTCATTTCTCAACAGGCTGCTTACTACATTTCCGTCCTCATAAGGCTTAATGTTGTCAGCGCTCATGTTAAGTACGGCAAGTACTTCCTGTTCGGTAGGCTTTTTAAGTCCTGCTTTTTCAGGGCCGGTAAATATTACAACGCGGTTATCTTCTTTAATATAATCCTTAACAAGGCCGTTTACCTCATTAAGTGTTATGGTAGGCAGTACTTTTTGTAATGCGCTAAATGTCCACTCAATACCCGGTGTTGGCTCTTTCTGAAGGAAGTGCTGCTGGTATTCACTTACATATTCTTCTGATTCCTTTTTGTCCCTGTCGTTAAATGCGCTGTCCATTTGGGCAAGGAATTCAGATTTGGCACGGTCAAGCTCACTTTGTGTAAATCCGTATTTCTTAACTCTCTGGCTTTCTTCAACCAGTGTTTTAAGTCCGTCCAGCTGCTTGTCTTCCTGTGTCATTGCGAACGACTGGTATGCTTCTTTGGTACGTGCCCATGTTTCGCCGTGGTAGGAATAGCCGAAACTGAATGGTGGTGTAGGCGAGTTAGTAAGTTCCTGAAGCCTGTTGTTAAGCATCACAGAGAAAAGCCCTTTGTTTAGCTGCTGTTTTAGGTCGTTAACCGTTACAACAGGTTTAGGTTCGGCGTAATCTTTATATACAAGCTGTACTCTTGATGATGAAGCTTCTTTATCGCTTTCAACGGCTACGAAGGTTTCTTTATGGTTAGGTACGTTGTATATTTTTCTCGGGCGCTCGTTTTTTGGGTTTTGGTATGATGAAAAATGATCCTGGATCTTCTTCTCCATAGCAGCCACATCAATATCGCCCACTACAATTACAGCCATAAGGTTTGGCCTGTACCAATCCTTGTAAAACTTAACAAGCTTATCGTGCTTAAAGTTTTCAAGTATTTCTTTTTGCCCTATCGGCAGGCGGTCAGCATAATGTGACTTGTACATCATTTTAGGCATAAAGCGTTTCATCATCCTGTTCTCAGCACCAAGGCCCAGGCGGTATTCTTCAAGTACCACACCTCTTTCCTTGTCAATTTCGTCAGGTGTAAGTACGGTGTTAAATGCCCAGTCTTCCAGTATCTGGAAACCTTTTTCAAGCTTGGCAGGGTCGTCAGACGGGATAGGCAGGAAATAAACTGTTTCGTCAAAGCTGGTATAGGCATTAAGGTGCTGTCCAAATTTCACGCCTATGCTTTGCAGGTAATCAATCAGCTGGTTTTTAGGGAAACGCTTGGTGCCGTTAAAGCACATGTGCTCCATAAAGTGGGCAAGGCCACGCTGGTCGTCTTCTTCAAGTATTGAACCGGCATTGATAACAAGTCTCAGGTCTACCTTATTTTCCGGCTTGTTGTTCTTACGTATATAATACGTTAGTCCGTTTTTAAGTTTTCCTGTTTTTACATTAGGGTCAAAGGGGATAGGATTATCACCTTTTAAGTCCTGT
>JBQGDS010000059.1:0-3402 GCA_052039185.1 Flavobacterium sp. | reverse complement strand
ACACCTTTAGTAGCTGCTGCTTTTTCATATAGGTTCCTGATTTGTTTTTCAAGAATACCGTAAGTTTACTTAGCTTTTTGCTTTTCCATAAGCTGTACAGCGTACTCAGATTTTTTACCCCTCTTTTTGGCTAAACCATGTTGCCCCGGTGGGTAATTTCTTTTTTCGAATGACTTGTCGTCTCCGAAGATTGCCTCGCCAAATTTACGGGCAATTTTAGTTTGTGGACCAGTATATCTTGCCATTGCTAATAATTATAAAACAGGGATTATGAATTCAGGTCGTATCCTTCGATAATCTTTTTAGTCCTGTTTTGGTTATACTCTAAAAATAATTAAACTCTTCTTCTCTTAGGAGGGCGGCATCCGTTGTGAGGCATAGGTGTTACGTCGATAATTTCAGTAACTTCTATACCACCATTGTGTAGAGATCTGATAGCAGATTCCCTACCGTTACCCGGGCCTTTAACGTAAACTTTCACCTTCTTCAGGCCTGCTTCAAGAGCAACTTTACTGCAATCTTCTGCGGCCATTTGCGCTGCATACGGAGTGTTCTTTTTAGAACCCCTGAAGCCCATTTTACCTGCTGAAGACCAAGAGATAACTTCACCTTTCTTGTTTGTCAAAGAAATAATGATGTTGTTGAAAGTTGCGTTAATATGAGCTTCGCCTGTAGACTCTACAATAACTTTACGTTTTTTTGTACTCGCTTTAGCCATACTACTTATTATTTAGTTGCTTTTTTCTTGTTAGCAACAGTTTTTCTCTTACCTTTTCTTGTCCTTGAGTTGTTTTTGGTACGCTGGCCACGTAGTGGAAGACCTGCCCTGTGGCGGATACCCCTGTAGCAACCAATATCCATCAAACGCTTAATGTTAAGCTGGATTTCAGAACGAAGTTCACCTTCAATCTTGAAGTAAGAAACAGCCTCACGGATGTTACCTATCTCCTCATCGTTCCAGTCCTGAACTTTTTTATCTTCGCTAACCTGAGCTTTGCTTAATATTTCTTGTGCCCTGCTTTTACCAATTCCGAAGATATAAGTTAAAGCAATAACTCCTCTTTTGTTTTTAGGTATGTCTACCCCTGCAATTCTTGCCATAATTATCCTTGTCTTTGTTTAAATCTAGGATTCTTTTTGTTAATAACATATAATCTGCCTTTTCTACGCACAATAATGCACTCGGCGCTTCTTTTTTTAACTGATGCTCTTACTTTCATTTTAGTAGCTTTAGTATCTATAAGTAATTCTTGCTTTGGACAGGTCATAAGGGCTCATCTCAAGCTTTACCTTATCTCCGGGTAAAAGCTTTATGTAATGCATTCGCATTTTTCCTGAGATGTGAGCTATAACCACATGCCCGTTCTCTAATTCTACACGGAACATGGCATTTGATAATGCCTCTATTATTGATCCGTCCT
The DNA here is from genome assembly GCA_052039185.1 of Flavobacterium sp. Taxonomy (GTDB): domain Bacteria; phylum Bacteroidota; class Bacteroidia; order Flavobacteriales; family Flavobacteriaceae; genus Flavobacterium. The sequence goes on along the minus strand of JBQGDS010000059.1, from coordinate 1,981 downwards.
GTTCTATTGCTGCTTGTTTTGCCATAAAAATGTTAAGCTACCGCTTTTCTATTTTTACCACTTTTCATCAAACCGTCATAGTGCTTGTTCAGCAGGTATGAATTTATTTGCTGAATGGTGTCGATTGCAACTCCAACCATGATCAGCAGCGATGTACCGCCATAAAACAATGCCCACTGAGACTGTACCCCAAGTATACTTACCACGATTGCCGGGAACACGGCAATAAGCGCTAAGAATAAAGATCCCGGGAAAGTTATTAATGACATGATCCTGTCAAGGTAGTCACCAGTCTCAACACCAGGCCTTACGCCGGGAATGAAACCGCCGCTACGCTTAAGGTCATCTGCCATTTTATTGGTAGGAACCGTAATTGCGGTGTAAAAGTACGTAAAAATTATAATTAATAAAGCAAAAACCACATTATACCACAAACCGAACACATTCTGGAAATGTGTTGTGATGGTTTGAGCAGCATCAGATTTAGAAAGCCCGGCCAGTGCCGCAGGTATAAACATAATAGCCTGAGCAAAGATTATAGGCATAACTCCTGATGCATTAAGCTTAAGCGGTATCCACTGCCTGTTATCTCCGTTCATGTCCTGCTCGAAATCTCCGGATACTGTACGGCGTGCGTACTGTACCGGTATTTTCCTTACAGCCATAGTAAGAAGTATACATGTAATGATTACCAATAGCCAGATCACGATCTCTAAAACGAGCATCATTGGGCCACCGTTGTTCTCTGTAATACGTGAAGAGAATTCCTGGATGAATGCTTGCGGCATTCTTGCAATGATACCTACAAGGATCAAAAGCGAGATACCGTTACCAATACCCTTATCAGTTATTTTTTCGCCAAGCCACATTGCAAATATTGTACCTGTAACAAGGATAACAACTGCAGAGAACAGGAATGCAAACGAGTTAAAGCCCAACATAAATGCATCAGCCGGCAAGGTTCTGTACAGGTTATAAATGTAACCCGGACCTTGTACCAGAGTGATTGCTATAGTTAACCAACGGGTAATCTGGTTTAGTGTTTTCCTACCGCTTTCGCCCTCTTTCTGAAGTTTTTGCAGGTAAGGAACCGCGATACCCATAAGCTGAACTACAATAGACGCTGAAATATATGGCATGATACCCAATGCAAATACAGATGCCTGCGAGAACGCACCACCTGTAAATACATCGATTAACCAACCGATACCTTCTTTAGTCTGATCTGTTAAGCCATTTAATTTGGTAGCATCAATACCCGGCAGTGTTACATGTGCACCGAAACGGTACACAAGCAACAATCCCAGAGTTACTAAAATTCTGTTTTTTAGTTCCTCTATTTTCCAAACATTGATAAACGCGTCTATAAATTTCTTCATCTGACTATAAAGATTATAAAGTTACAGCTTCACCACCTGCAGCTTCGATAGCCGCCTTGGCAGTAGCAGTAAATTTGTGAGCAGTTACTTTTAGTTTTGCCTTAAGCTCCCCTCTTCCCAAAATCTTTACCTGTTCATTTTTAGTAGTCAGACGGTTTTCAACCAATACTGCAAAATCTACAGTATCAGTAACGATGCCGTTATCTACAAGAGCCTGAAGTGTGTCTAGGTTAACACCTGCATATTCCTTACGGTTGATGTTTTTGAAGCCGAATTTAGGCACACGACGCTGTAATGGCATCTGACCACCTTCAAAACCAACCTTTTTAGAATAACCAGAACGGGATTTGGCACCTTTGTGGCCACGAGCAGCAGTACCGCCCTTGCCTGAACCTTCTCCTCTACCTACACGCTTGTTCTGATTGTGAACTGAACCTTCAGCCGGTTGTAAGTTATTTAAATTCATAACTGTATTTGTTATTTAGTTTCTTCTACAGAAACCAAGTGTTTAACTTTGTTTACCATTCCAAGGATAGCAGAAGTTGCATCATGCTCAACAACTTGTCCTAGTTTACGAAGACCTAAAGCCTCAAGAGTCCTTT
>JBQGDS010000058.1:0-4826 GCA_052039185.1 Flavobacterium sp. | reverse complement strand
GTTCTTGCCTACAGGCATGTGGCCTGACAGGGTAGCCGTACTGGGCGAATCTTCTATGTCAACCCACTGCTTACGGTAAAGTAAGCCTATGGCTAAGTTCTCCTTCGAACCCGCATACGCCGGGTTGATGACGTTCATATTATACATGTACTGCGTGTAATGCGGATCCTGCTGTGCATGACCCTCAACCGCAAATAATAAACCTAATAAGGAAGCTAAATATAATTTCTTCATGTGTTATGGGTAAGTTGTTATCACTTACAAATCAGTTAATTATTACAATATGCAGATGAAACCTGAAAAACCTTATTGCCGCATAAAGCACCAAAGCTTAATAAAATTTCTAAAAACATACCGTTTTTACACAAAAATGCAAATAACAACAAAAAGATTGTATTGTTTATTAAGAAATTGTGAATAAAAAGCACCCTGCCTGTTAGCAGGGCGCTTATATAATTATCTATTCTTCACGGTTAATATAAACCCATCCGGTAACATTCTCGCCGTTAGAACGCTCAATCGAATAAAAGTAGGTTCCTGTAGGAAGCTCATTACCATTATTTTGCTGCCCATACCATTGGTCAGTATAGTTGCTATAGCTGTATACTTCCCTGCCGTAACGGTTAAAGATACTAAGCTTACTCACACCAAACGATGTCAGGTCAAACTTATCATTAAGGCCATCGCCATTCGGCGATATACCTTTTTGTATCATACAGCCCGTTTCTGAAACCGGAACATCAAGAACGTAACCACATGTACCGTTGTCAGGCGTAACTGTTACTGTATAGTTACCGGTTTGCCTTACAACAATGTTAGGTTCATATCCTATACTCTGTCCTGTTGGACTGTTCCACTCAATTGTAGTGTTTTCAGGAGAATAGGCGGCATTGTCATACACAAGCTTAAGCGTGTAGCTTCCGCCTTCGCACCCCTGGGTAGAGGATACGAGCGGTGTAGGTGTTATAGTCACCGTAAAGCTGTCTTGATCAGTACAGCTACCATTAGCAGCATACACATAAAGGGTTTGCGACTGCGTAATTTCAGTACCTACAGCAAGCTGGCTACCTCCGCCATCTGGCTGGGTGTAGTAATTTCCTGTTATAAGTGCAGGCAGCATATATACATCACATTCTGATATATTACCAGGTGTAACCACATTAAGCGGAGTTATAGTAACTGTAAAGCTTTGCTCCTGTATACAATTAGGCGTTGTACCCGATTCTGCATAAATATAAATCGTCTGATCGGTAGTAATTTCGGTATTTGCCGCTATTTGTGTACCTGAACCACCAGGCCCGCCAGCTGCAGTATAATAGGCCTGCCCTGCAGGCAGTACCGGAAGCGTATAACTTATGCATGGCTCCTGGTTACCCGGATTGCTTATAGGCACATTAACTATATTTACCGTAAACTCATTTTCATCTGTACAGGCCGGTGTAGTACCTGATGTTGCAAACACATAAAGAGTTTGTGTAGTAGTTATCTCAGTTCCGGCTGCCAGCATAGTACCGCCACCATTAGTTTCGGTATAGTAATTTCCACTGGTAAGTGCAGGAAGTATATAGCTTGTACACTCTGTTACATCAACAGGGGCATCGGCTACAGGAACCGGCGTAACCGCAACTTCAACGGTAGCTTCTGCTGTACATCCTGAGTTATTGATTATCACTTTATAATTACCTGCTGCGCTTACCGTGACAGACTCACCGGTATCAGGTAGTGGTGCATCATCAAGTGTCCAGGTATATGTTACACCATCTGCAGCTGTATAATTACCCGGTGTTACTGTTATAGTCCCCGTTTCACCATTACAGATACTGAAGTTTTCTGAAATAGTAAACTCAGGTGTAAGGTCCTGAACAATCAGGTCAAACGATTTTATAGCAGTACACATTGATGCATTATCACGGATACGAACATAAATAGTTTGCTGGTTCTGAACGGTATTGGTATATGTTGTACCTAATGACCCCTCATTATTTTCCGCATCGGCAAGAGAAGCGTGATAGGTTACATTATAATCTGCCGGGTTCAGCGTTCCTAAAATTGCAGCAGTGTTAGGTGCAAAGTTGAAGGAAGCAAAGCCTGAAGCCTCACAAACAGCAAGATTTTGCGGTTCTCCTGTTATATCTTCAACATCATCATAAAACTCTACTGTAACAGTAGATTCTGCCGAGCAGGTTGAACCTATGTATGATGCTTTAACTTTATACTCTCCGGGCTGTGTTACTACAAGGGTAGCTTCATTAGCGCCAGGTATAAGATCTGTACCAAGGTACCACTCAAACTCATAATCGGCCGGGCTCAGCTGGCTGTTAAGAGTTACGGTGCTTCCCGCACATACAGCATTTCCTGTAGATACAAGTAAATCAAGGCCAAGGTCAAGGTCACCCGTTTGGAAACTGTTTGCCAAAAGGAATACTGCCGAGTTATGGCTGTTATCTCCTTCGTTAGCAATTACAAGCTTTATCCTGTATACGGCACTTGTGCTAACAGGTGATGAAGCCGTAAATATTTTAGTTTGCCCGTTAAAGTTAATAGGGTCATACAAATTATCGTTATACTGGCCAAAATGCTCTTCGTTAGCAGCACCACACACACCATTATCAGGGTGTATGTTTGTAACCTGGATAGGAATATCGGTACCCGGAAGCACTGCAAGGTTAGTTGACTCACCTGTATTAAGATTGGTAAGTATAAACGCAAACGAGTCTGAGAAATCACATTCAAATAATCCCTGGTTGTACTCCTCTGAAGCAAAAAGGAACTTAAATGATACTTCATTAATAAGCGGCACGAAATCAAACTGAATATATGTAGCATCATTGCTGTCACCAGGCTCCATACCCATTATTTCCTCCAGGTCAGCATCGCCCGGCCATCCAGGATAATCATTTGCCCATCCTGCAGGGAAATCATTATAGCCCACTGCGTTCATTGCATTACCTGTTACAAGTACAACACCCTCATTCATAGGGAAAGCAGAATTATTTTTATTGAAATAGCCAATTCCGTCAGGATATCCATAATTAGTCCCGGTAGAAGAGGTAATATTTGATATTACCGCGCATTCCGAACCTATAAGTACATCCCTTACGAGTTGTTCAACCGTTAGGTTTTGCGCAACGCTAATTGGCGGTGGCGGCGATTTAATACATACTTCAAAAGTAGTAGACTCGGGATTGGAACTGTAACTGTATACCCTTATTTTATATACATTACCCGGAGTTAATCCATTAGCTATACTTGTATTGGCGTCACTACAATACATTTGTGTAAGGTTACCACACTGAACGCCGGAATACAGTACATGTACCAAATCAGTGGTAGAACCCTGTACGTTATTTAGCTCAATGGCGTGTGTACCGGCTGTGGCTACAAACTCAAACCATACATCATCATCATCATCACCAAGGCATGTGTTTGACTGTGGTGAACCGGTAGCGCCAATAACAGTTCCGGATACAACCTGAAGACATTCAACCCCCGGATTAACAGGTACTGAAATTGCATCGATACATTCGTCATTAGATATCATGGTTGTAAACCTGAATGGCCCTGACCAAGTACTGTAGCCATCCGTTTCACCACAGTTAGCCCTTACATAGAATACGTAAGCCGTACCCGATGTTAAGTTACCCCACGGCGCAGGATTACTTGTTACCTCAGTACCTGTACCAGAAGGTGCAGGTGACCCCGGAGGCAGTACAGCAACTTCCCATACAGTAGCAGTACCTTCTTCATCCCAGCCTAAGTTTACTGATGTTTGTGTAACGCCTGTTACATTCAGGTTTTTAGGCTTAGGACAGCTTGGTGGCGTACAATAAGCTATATCGCTATATAATAATGAATTTTGCGATCCTTCACCCGGTGCTTTGTAGTAAATATCTTCTCCAAACGGATCCAGGATTTGTATAGCTACTTCGCTCGCAAAGCTGCCTCCTGAGTTCCAGAACAGTTCAAAAGGCACGCCAACGCACAGTGGCACTTGAACTATTACCGGTCCTGTGCCCGATGTGAAGGTATCTCCAATTGTGGCTACAGGAATGCCGTTCTGGCTTATAGTCATAGTGTTACCATCATAACCATAACCAAGATCGGTCATTACAAAACTGTAATTACACTGTTGTGCAGCAGGACAAACTTTAGTGTTAAAATAATGAACAGCTGACCATTGCGGTGTACCTACAGCACATATTTGCTTTATAAACACCTTGTATTTAGTAGACTGTACAAGCGGTGTTATAGTAAAAGGGTTGGTTGTTATTGGTGTACCCGGTGTATTAATAGCCGGATCAGCATCAGTTATTGGTACGAGATAATATTCCCAGCTTCCTGTTGCAGGGCCATCCCAGCTTATAGTTGCTGAATTATCGGTAATATTTGTTGTGGTTACATTTGTAGGCGGTAAACATGCAGGATTGTCACAGTCAACTAAGCCTGTGTATAAAAGCGTTCCCTGCTCCCCTTCACCCGGCTCTTTTGTGTAAAGCGTCTGGTTAAAAGGATTTACTATCTGCACACCTACTTCATAAGCAAAGCTTCCACCCATATTCCAGTGGAGCTCAAATGGAATACCATTACACAATGGCACACCTACTGTTATAGGCCCGGTGCCATCTAAAAAGTCGGCTCCAATGGTTGCTATGGTCAATCCGTTTTGCTTGACACTCATTGTATTCCCTTCCCAACCGCCATAATTATCGGTCATAATAAAGTTATATACACATTGATCGGCCACCTCACATATAGAAGTATTGAACTGGAAAGGCCCTGCCCAACCACTCGTTTGCCCTGAAGCACAATTTACCCTTACATAGAAC
>JBQGDS010000057.1:0-3444 GCA_052039185.1 Flavobacterium sp. | reverse complement strand
GTTACCACCACGCTTACCGCTGCAAATATGCCGAGGTCTTTCAGCGCTTCCGACTTTACGAACAGCAGGCATAAAAAGGCTACTGCCGTAGTAGTACTGCTCATAATAAGCGGCTTGGTAATATCTTTGTATAAAACCTTTATATCGCTATTATGCTTATAGTGTGTAAGGATGTGCAGGGCATAATCAATAGTAACGCCCAGCAGGATTGAACCGATGCTTAATGATATGGCTGATATGGTACCGCGAAGGAAATACAGTAACGCAACAGCAAAAACCACCCCGAATATTGTTGGAATAAGAATAATAACGGGGATATATAGCTTCCTGTAATATATGATGAAGATAAGCATAAGCATGGTAAGCGCCACCATGGTTGTTATCTTCACATCGCTTTTTATCTGTTTGGCATTTGCTACTGCAATAGGTATAGACCCAAAATATTCGACAGACGCGGTAGCGCTGAATTTTGCATTCAGATTATCCTTTATAGAATTGAGCTTTTCAACAAATAGTGTATTTTTTTCTGTTTCATTCCCTGCCAGCTTTGGGTTAATGAACAGCAATATCTTGGATTTATCTTTTGTAATCACATAGCCATCCTGCAAATGAAAATCATCCCCCATACCCATCTGCTGGAGCTTTTTAAGCGCGATGAATGAGATACCGAAAGGATCTTTGAGTATAAAATCTTTGGTAACAAGCCCCGATGGGGAAATAATAGATTTATAGTTGGCCTCAACCGTTTGGACTACACTGTCACGCTGAAGTTTTTGCGCTATTTCGGTATAATCTTTCTCGTCCAGGAATAGCGGCAGATTGTTATACACAAAATCAAAAGCTTCCTGTATGTTTTCATCATCAACCTTACCCTGTACACCTACTATATAGTCATTACACGATTGCAGGCTATCCAGAAATACGGTAGCAGTTTCAGCAAGCTGTTCGGGCGTTGCGCCTTTTTTTGCATTTATTATTACGGTAATCTTATCGGCAAAATTAAGCTGCTTAAGCACTTTGGCCGTTTCATCGGTACGTTCGCTTTTAGGGATAAGCCTTGTAATATCTTCCTCAAACTGTATCCGCGAAGCAAAAAAACCGAATACTGCAAGGAACAATAAAGCAATACCTACAGAAAGCCACCTGTTCCTGTTTACAAAATAGTGTATGGCAATAAAAAGCCTATGCATCACGCTGAAGTTTTTTCCGCCCTAAAGCTGTTAGTAAAAAGTAACCACACACGCCAAATAAAAATGCAGCAGCAGCAGCCAGTACCATACTGCCCACAAGATACTGGGCAAGATTGTTCTTTATAGCATCAACGGCTGATACATCTCCATGTATTTCGCCTGACACTACAAACAGCGAACCTATTTTAAGTGAAAGGAATATAATAAGGGGAATCATTGGGGGTATGCTAATGTTGGAAAAGGCAAAAGCAATAAGCTTATTCAGCCGGAACACATAAGCAAGGAACAGTACTATTACGGTCTGGAAGCCCCATGCAGGAGCAATACCTATAAATACGCCAAGCGCTATTGAAAAAGCCTTCTTTGCGTTACTATCTCCACTTTCAAGCACATTCTCTAAAAAGAATCTCTTAAAACTTTTTTTTTTAAAGCTGCGGATAAAATTACGCGGCTTTATATAAAGCAGGCTGATTATAACAAGGAAAGTATTAAGTATACTGATACGTGTAAAGTCTTTAAACGGGCGGAAGTGCGACACCCTTTCGTTCATGTCATATAACACTTTTACAGGTACGTTCTTTACGCAAACGCCTTTCCATGCCGTACGCACTATTACCTCAATCTCGAACTCAAACTTGTTGGTAAAGTACTTTTCAGGGATTTTATTCAATGGATACAACCTGTAACCTGATTGTGTATCGGTAAGCTTTATTCCGGTTTCAAACCAAAACCAGAAATTGGAAAACTTATTGCCAAAACTGCTTTTTTTAGGTACACCTTCCTGCTCCATATTACGGCTGCCTATTAAGAGGGCTTCGCCTTCTCTTTCAATTTCCGAAATAAATACCGGCAGGTCATCAGGAAAATGCTGCCCGTCAGAATCTATAGTAATAGCATATTCGTAGCCTTCGGCTTTAGCAGCTTTAAATCCTGTTTGCAGTGCTATACCCTTACCCTTATTTACAGGTTGGTGTATTTGGGTTAGCTGAGGATATTGTTGTAATATATGAGGGGTAGAATCGGTTGAGCCATCATTAACTATAATAATGCTGTCAGTATACTTCAGTACACCGTCTATAACGCGCTCAAGGGTTTTGTGGTTATTATACGTAGGTATAATAACACAGCATTTTAAACTGCGGAAAGTATTATAAAAGTGTGGCGCAGTATCCATTATAATTAATGCCCTTTAAAAAATGGACTGCAAAGATACTTTTTAATTTTACTCAGGCAAACTTATGTTTACCTGAGTAAGGTAATTTTCAGCATGTTATTTAAAAGCAGCCTTCTCTTCTTTAGTAAAAGATGAAGATACTTTTACAAAATTACGGGTGTATTCTTTCAGGTCAGACGGCTGCTTATCATAATGCTTTACAAGGAAAGCTTTGTCTTCAGCCTTGTTTTTATGATAACCTGTAATTTTTGGTGCATTCTCCTGAATGTTCAGTCGTATCAGGCGCACTTCATAATTATCATTATCCCTTTTGATAACGTCTTCCAGCAAGGTAGCTCCTTTTGTAAACAACTTTTTCTTGTTCAACAGGTTGCCCGAATATTTTGCCTGCAACGTGATTGCTGCCGCTTTATAGGCTACCATTGTGTTATCTTTACTGTTATCATCTACCTGGTCGAGCATTTCATACAGTTCCTGTGCCGCTTTCTCAGATTTTGATGCACTTACATACTTCTGCCTTACCGCAGCAAGGTCGGCAATTGCCGTTACAAACAGGATGGAAACTAAAATGCTTACTACTTTCATGGCTTTAATTTTTGTAGTATAAATTTGGCAAATGCCAAATTTAAAACCTAATTTTTACTGTAATTACAACTTAATTTTAACGCAACAGTATCATTAAAGCAGGTTGTGTTTTTAACCTTTACGGTTCCGTCTTCTCCCTGAATTATATCAAGCTCCAGCTTCAATTCGGGTGTTGCTTCAGGATTTATAAGCGCCATAAATTTTACATTACTGGCATTTTTCATTACAAGCTTTGTCTTTGTAACTTCCTGTGTAAGCTCCTTTATAATCTGCATCATGCACACACCGGGTGTCACAGGATTACCTGGGAAATGCCCTTTAAATACATCGTGTGCGGGATTAAGCACCACATGTGCCGTGTATTTATCTCCCTCATTGTTTTCAAGGGATTTAAGCGTATAAAAATCTTTTAAAAGCATGCTTTATTTTTTAAAATGTATATGAAAGTCCAAGCTGGAAAACAGAGTTAAGGATAACATCATTAAAGTCATTACT
>JBQGDS010000056.1:0-7063 GCA_052039185.1 Flavobacterium sp. | reverse complement strand
GGCTGTTTGGCTTTTTATGTTTTGTGGCGCTTTTAAATACACCATTCTTCGAAACGCCTAAGGACAAACTGCAGGCGCGCGAAATAGAGAACCTGAAGATAAATTACGAGATACTTAACCGCCGGATGGAGCAGGTTAATGAGGTACTGGCCGATGTGAGCGAACGTGACAATAACCTGTACCGTACTTACTTTAACGCATCACAAATACCCGAAGAACAACGCAAGGCGGGCTTTGGCGGTGTAAACCGTTATAAGGAACTGGAGGGTTTCAACAATTCTGAACTGGTTATAAGTAGCACTAAAATGCTGGATATTATCAGTAAGGAATTAGTGGTACAGTCCAAATCGTTAGACGAGATTGCCAAACTGGCAAAGGACAAAGAAAAACTTCTTGCTGCCATACCGGCCATACAGCCTGTTAAGAATGAAGACCTGCGCCAAATGGCATCGGGTTTTGGCTACCGCAGCGACCCTTTTACCAAAATACGTAAATTTCATGCCGGTATGGACTTTTCCGCCCGTACAGGCACACCCATTTATGCAACCGGCGACGGTGTGGTGAGTGTTGCCGATAACAGGATGTCAGGCTATGGCAACCGTATTGTAATACGCCACGGCTACGGGTATGAAACCCTTTATGCCCACCTCAGCAAGTTTAAGGCCAAAGCGGGACAGCGTGTAAAACGTGGCGATATCATTGGCTATGTGGGCAGCACCGGGCGAAGTGAAGCACCCCACCTGCATTATGAAGTGCATAAAAATGGCGAGGTTATAAATCCTATAAATTTCTATTACGGAAACATTTCTGCCAAAGAATACATTTTAATTTCTAAATTAGCTAACCAGGAAAACCAATCTCTTGACTAATGCATTTAGACCTGCCCGAAAAAAGATATTACAGCATTGGCGAACTCTCCAAAGCGTTTAATGTAAACGCATCATTAATCCGTTTTTTGGATAAGGAATTTGATGTGCTTAAGCCTAAAAAGAATGCCAAGGGTAACCGCATGTTCACACCTGAAGATGTAAAGAATCTTCAGCTTATTTACCATTTGGTGAAAGAACGTGGTTTTACACTGGAAGGTGCAAAGGTACACCTGAAGGAAGGGCAGAAAAAAACGCTTGATAAATTTGAAATTATCAGTAAATTAGAAGCTATAAAAATTAACCTTATCAACATTAAAAACGAACTTTAAAACAAATTACAAAAATGAAAAAGTGGATTATACCTGTAGTTATAATTGTAATAATTGCAATATGGGCTATATCATCGTATAACGGCCTGGTAAGCGTAAGGGCGGAAGCAAGGACTGCATGGGCAAATGTAGAAAGCAGCTACCAGAGGAGGAATGACCTTATAGGTAACCTGGTAAAAACAGTGCAGGGCGCTGCTGATTTTGAACGTGGTACACTCACTGACGTTATCGAAGCAAGGTCTAAAGCTACCCAGGTAACAATTGATCCTTCTAACATAACACCTGAGCAGCTGGCACAATTCCAGCAGGCACAAAATGCTGCCGGAAGCGCACTTAGCAGGCTGCTTGTATCGGTTGAGCGTTACCCTGACCTTAAAGCTAACCAAAACTTCCGCGACCTGCAGGCACAGATTGAAGGTACCGAGAACCGTATTAATGTAGTACGCGACCGTTATAACGAAGCCGCAAGCGCTTATGAGGTAAAGACTGAAAGATTCCCAAGCAATATTTTTGCAGGCCTGTTCGGTTTCGAAAAAATGGCAAGGTTTAAGGCCGAAGAAGGCGCTGAAAAAGCTCCGGACGTACAATTTGACTTTAAAAAATAATTATGCAAGCCAGAGAATTTTTAACCCGTGAGGAAGAAAAGGAAATAGTAGATGCAATTGCTGTTGCTGAAAAAAATACTTCGGGCGAAATAAGGGTGCATATTGAAAACCATACAGAAAAACCTCCTCTCGAAAGAGCACAGGAGGTTTTTCATCTTTTAGATATGGATGCCACCGCAGCCCGCAACGGCGTTTTATTTTATGTAGGCGTGCATGACCACACCTTTGCCATTATAGGCGATGAAGGAATACACAGCGTTGTAGAGGACGATTTCTGGGACTGCACCAAAGATATTGTTGTTACGCATTTCAGGGAAAAGCGCTATAAGCAGGGGCTTACTGAAGGCATACTGCGCGCAGGCGAACGGCTGAAGCAATATTTTCCTTTTACCGACGGTGACAAGAATGAATTGCCAAATGAAATTTCAAGAAGCTGATGAAAATTACATTATATAAAAAAATATTTCTGCCGCTTTTACTACTGTTTTTTGCAGTAGCAATAGCACAGGATATTCCTAAAAAACCATCTTACCAAACAAGTTATTACGAAGTAGGCACAACGCTGCTTGATATCGAACAGAAAAAGGCTATTGAACAGAAACTGATAAAGTATGCCGACAGCACCTCAACGCAGATTGTTGTAGTTGTAGTACCCAACACGGGCGGTGATGATATTGACCGCTATAAAGTTGACCTGGCCCACTCCTGGGGTATAGGGCAAAAAAAAGAAGACAACGGTATTTTACTGCTTATAGCAAAAGATGACAGAAAAGTGGCCATTGCAACAGGTTATGGTGCCGAACATAAACTTACCGACGCCTACAGCAACCGCATTATTGACGAAGTAATAATCCCGCAATTTAAAAAAGGCGACTTTTATGCAGGTATAGATAATGGAACAACTGCAGTGATGCAGGTAATGCAGGGAGAGTATAAAAATAAAAACAGTAATAATGATGACGGTGGAGAAATAGCAGCAGGTATTGTATTCTTCTTTATCATTGCGTTTATTATAATTGTAATTATACTTGCTAAACGTGGCGGTGGCAAAGGCGGTGGCAGACGAGGCGGCTTTGACGGATCTGACCTGGCTGATATCATAATATTGAGCAGCCTTGGCCGTGGATTTGGCGGTGGCGGAGGATCATCCCGTGGTGGTTTCGGCAGCGGAGGCGGTTTCAGCGGTGGTTTCGGCGGTGGCGGCTTTGGCGGTGGCGGAGCTTCAGGAAGCTGGTAGCATTACTTATATTGTAAAATAAAAAATCCCGATTATTGATAATCGGGATTTTTTATTTTTTAATATACTGGCTAATTTACATCTGCAAAGGTAAGCCCCATGCATTCCAATCCGCCATCAATAAGATGCGCAATTTCAGGACGTCGGTTTTTTACATCGTCCAAATGTGCCAGCACTTCCTGTAATTCCTGTTTATTATTTGAAAGATGAAGCAGTTCTGCAATCTCCACTGATAATAGCCAGTCGTTAGGATGATTTTGTTTGAGCTTTTGGAAAAAATCCTGTACAGATAAATCTGTTTTCCTGCCTTCCCTCCTATCGCGAATGTTTTGGTAAAGGTTTTCCAGCTCTTCCCTTTCCGCAGATTTTTTTGCTTTTATTGTTTGGCTTGACGGTAAATGCGTTACCATGTCAAAACTATTCACATCAGCAGGGCCTGAAAAAGCCGAAACTACTTTTTTGCCCACAGCCATATCGTATATACCCCAGTCCGGCTGGAAAAGGATTGTATCACCATGCGATACTGTACAATCTTTAAAGCTGATAATAATGATCTTACCCTGGATATTACGCGTGCCCGTAATAATCTCGCCTGATACGGTAATACCGCCTTCAAACTCAAGCGTTACCCTTTCGCCTTCATAAATATCATAAGCCCTTAAATCACGCGGACTCATATCTTCAATAGCCAGGTTAATTCCTTTAAGCTTACCTACCGGGCTGCCGAAGCCTTCGGCATGATACGCTGTTCCATGCCCAACCAGTTCTTTCTCCCTGTATGATAATGCAGTGCCTCCAGTAGTTTGCAGGTATACCGGTTTACCATCGCTTTCAATCACATTGGTAAACACACCCGATATTTCAAGCCCGGTACTCAGTTCAACCGTAGCTAACGCTTTAGACTGTATTACCTTTTGCACTCCTGAAAGGCCACCGGTACGCAACGCCATCTTATTGGCAAATTCTTCCAACACAAGGCTCAGGTGGGCAAAATCAGGCGTAACATATAGCTGCGGTTGTGGCTTGGTAATATCAAAGCTTTGGTATGCCGCATTTATATCATACGGTACTTTTTTTACATTATCAGTCATGCACCATGCACTTTCCCCGATTGACGAAAGCAATCCGGCACCATATATTTTAGGATCATCAATAGTCCCTATTAAACCGTACTCAACTGTCCACCAGTGCAGATTACGTATAAGTGACATTTCGCTTGGCTCTACTACTGCATTCTGCAATTCGTCAACGCGTTTCTCTATAGCTTCAATTTCTTCTTTGGGCGTTCCCTCAGCTTCTTTCAGTATTGATAAAAGCCTGATAGCCTCATATATTTCATAATCGTGCGCTGACGATATTGCCTTACAGCCTATTTCTCCGAAACGGCGAAGGTATTCGGCATATTCCGGATTTGCAATAATGGGCGCGTGCCCTGCCCCTTCATGAATAATATCCGGTGCCGGGGTGTACTCAATATGCTCCAACTGCCTAATGTCAGATGCTATTACAAGCACATTGTACGCCTGGAACTCCATGAACGCATTGGGAGGAATAAAACCGTCAACAGCTACGGCTGCCCAGCCTATTTCCTTCAGTATCCTGTTCATGCCATACATGCTGGGTATGCTGTCTATCTCAATCCCGGTTTTTTTAAGCCCGTCAAGATAAGAGCTGTGTGCTACCCTGCTCAGGTAGTCTACATTTTTTCGCATTACATAGCGCCATACCGCCTGGTTTATCGGGGTATACTCTTCATAGTTCTGTGGCTTAATGAACTGTTTAAGGTGCTTTGGCAGCCTTTCAATTAGCGGATTGGTTTCAAAACTTGCATTCATACATCTACGTGTTACATGGGT
This sequence comes from Flavobacterium sp., assembly GCA_052039185.1. Classification (GTDB taxonomy): domain Bacteria; phylum Bacteroidota; class Bacteroidia; order Flavobacteriales; family Flavobacteriaceae; genus Flavobacterium. The sequence goes on along the minus strand of JBQGDS010000056.1, from coordinate 2,167 downwards.
AAAATTATGAAATCATCACTTAAAATCCTTGAACTTTAAACATTATCTTTAAAAATAATATCATTTAAGCAGGATTTTGAATTATATAAAAAAACCGCAGCATAGCCGCGGTTAACAAAAACAAAGTAATAACTAATAATGGCGGTAAGGCCTTTAGTATTAACTGCAACAGTACAGTTTTAGTATACTTCAGGTTATTCTTTTACCACCTTTTGTACAGCAGTACCATTTTGGGTTGCTGCTTTTACAAAATAAATACCTGACGGTAGTGTCGAAACATCTATTTGCCTGCTTTGCCCTTCGGCAGATAGCGCCTGCAACTGCCTGCCCTGAACATCATATAGTTGTATTGAAGTTATATCAGATGAAGCTTCAATTGTAAATATAGTGCTCGCAGGATTAGGATATACCTTAACCGATTGGTCTAATTTAAAATCACCACGGCTTAATATGGTGAATGTGGTATTGGCATCATTAGTAATAATTGGCCAGTTGTAATCAAAGAAAATATCCGCTTTCTGGCTCACGGTTGAATTTACCGCCACAGTTGGTTTTGTCTTAATTTTAAATACCACATTTCCTTTACCCAGCGCTGCCAGGTTAATATCATTAAAAATAAATTCTATCTTATTGCCTGTAACCTTGGTTTCCACATTATGAGATGCGTACAATACCTGTAAGGTACTGATATCAAACTGCTGCGCGTTAATTACATCTTTAACCACAATGAAAGTTGCAGGTGCAGTACCTGTATTTTCAAAATTAATATTGTAGTGCAGGTATTTGCCGATGTTATCAGGATGTACAATATCGCCCTCAAGGCATGTAATATCATTCGGGTCATAAGAGCCTACCACTTCCTGCTTGATATTAAAAGTATTATCTCCCGGTGTTTCATCGCCTGTTATCGGAGTGATCGCTACCGAATACATTAAAAAGTCGCCGTTGTTAACCGGTGGCGTTTCCATTGGGCCATTAAGATTCATCTTAACCTGAATAGCGCGGCTTTCAAACGGAAGCAGGTTCGTGTAATTCCAGCTTAGTTGCCCGGCACCAGAGGTAGTATACGCAGGTGTTGCGGAAACATAATCAAGCAGGGTATCATCATACGTAAAACTTACAGTGCCCGATAATGTTTGGTTACCCTTATTTTTATATACTATTTTATAATTGGCATCAAAACCGGGACGGGCAGCATCAACCGGGGCAATTACAATTTCAAGGTCGGGATGAACGCCAATTGGAGTTATACAAAAGTTTTGCGTAGCAGTATTGTTATTATTATCCGCAAAATTTACTGTTGCCGATGGTGGAGTTACGGTAAACAGGCCCGGATTTTCAAGTTGAGGCGCTATTGTAAAATTACCGGCCTGCGGATCAAAGTTATATTCGCCATTGGTATTTACTAACGTTATATTTTCAGTACTCCCATTTGATGTTTTAATTCTCAAATTTGAGGATGGCAAGCCGTTTTGTGTACAGTCTCCATCATTTGTATGTAAAACTGTACCAGTTATAGTATTGTATTTCACTCCCGGTCCGGGTGAGCAATAGCTGTTGAGCAAAATATTACTATGATTTAACCCATTTTGTAAAAAATAATTTTCGTTTACCTCATCAATGCAAACATATATGGGACTATCCTGAGTAGGATTTAAATTAACATGAAAAAATGTATAATTTGTTACACCATTTTTTAAATTGACAAATCTGGATTGTTGGCATTCCGGCAGACTTATCATAAACCTCTCTAATGCAGTACATCGACTTAAATCAATAGCAGGCATGATGTCCATTTCTCCATAAAAGCTATAAGCAAAATCTAAATATAGTTCAATTAGATATGGTTTATTACCAATATCTATAACACCATATTCTGTATTTACATCATAATGCACGTAAAAAGAATAACCTAGTCTTTCAATTTTGTCATTTGCACTTAAATCAATATTTCTCAAAAAGCCATCGATAGAAAGAAGCTTTAAATTATGCATTTGTGAAAAATCGAGATTCTCAAAAGTGCCCATAATAACAATCTCTTCAAGATTAGGTGTACCGTCCCATAAAATTTGTGAGACATAGAAAGCATTACTAATTGTCAATACTTTTAAACTTTGCATTCCTGAAATGTCTAAAGATTCAAATGTATTTGACATTTCAATAGTTA
>JBQGDS010000055.1:0-2980 GCA_052039185.1 Flavobacterium sp. | reverse complement strand
AATAACCACTATTTTCATTAGGATAGTCATAAAAAATTCAGGCCGTGATACACTAATCGGATCTATTTTTAATAAGGGATAAGCCGGATAATGAGTCAGGTGCTTGACGATTTGCTCAATCTGCTTGAGCTGGAAACCATTGAAGACCAAAGCATGGTTGAGATATTGGAATCACAAAAGCTCGAAGCTAACTCGCAATTCGGGAAATTTATAGAGCGTAATTACGAAGACTGGTTTGATCCGAAAGAAGATGATAAACCGGTACTTTCGCACAATTTATTCCGGGAGCTTGTAATGCCTGAATTGCAAAAAAAACAGCCTGTACTTTTTGTTGTTATTGATAACCTTAGGTACGACCAGTGGCGTGCTTTTGAAAGTGTTGTAGCCAACCATTATAAACTGGAAAAAGAAACGGCCTACTACTCTATCCTGCCCACTGCTACACAATATGCACGTAATGCTATATTTTCCGGCCTTACACCGCTGGATATGGAAAAGAAATATCCGCAGTACTGGAAAAATGATGTGGAAGAAGGCGGAAAAAACCTTTATGAAGGTGAATTTCTTACTGAGCAGTTAAAACGACTGGGGTTAAACAATATCAAACAGGAATACTATAAAATAACCAACTTTAAAGACGGTAAAAAACTGGTTGATAACTTCCGTGGGCTTAAGGATAATGACCTTACCACCGTAGTATACAATTTTGTAGATATGCTTTCGCACGCCAAAACGGAGATGGATGTGGTAAAAGAACTGGCATCAAATGATAAAGCGTACCGATCTCTAACTTTAAGCTGGTTCCGCAATTCGCCATTACTGGAAATCATACAACAGGCACAGCTCATGGGCATGAAGCTTATTATAACTACCGACCATGGCACCATAAACGTAAAAGACCCGAGTAAGGTTATAGGTGACCGTAACACCAGCCTAAACCTTCGTTACAAAACCGGCCGGAGCCTTACCTATGAAGATCGGGATGTGTATGCCGTTAAAGATCCTAAGAAGATACAACTGCCTGCAATAAATATGAGCAGTTCATTTATATTTGCAAAGAATGACCTTTTCCTGGCTTATGTAAACAACTACAATCATTATGTAAGCTACTACCGTAATACCTATCAGCATGGTGGTATTTCGCTGGAAGAGATGATCATACCATTTTTAGTATTTAACCCTAAATAACAGGGATAGCAATTATGGAAATAACTTTCTCGCTTGAGGAAATTGATAAGGCTGCGCAGCAAATAATAGCACATAACCTTAAGAGTACTGTATTATTTCATGCAGGCATGGGTGTGGGCAAAACCACGCTTATAAAAGCTATAGCCCGCCAGCTTGGCGTAAAAGACATGACCAGCAGTCCGACATTCTCACTGGTAAATGAATATGAAACCGAAAAAGGCGATATACTTTACCATTTTGACCTTTACAGGCTGAATACTGAAGAAGAAGCCTATGATATGGGGATAGATGAGTATTTTTATTCAGGAAATTTATGCCTGATAGAATGGCCTGAAAAAACGCCTAACCTTATACCGCTGGATCATAGTACAATTATTATAAAGCAACTGCCAGACGGGCGCAGGCACATAACTGTAAATTAAGTTACTAACCTGTACTTTTTTTTGTAAATTAGAGCCAAATATAACCAACCGACATGTCATCGTTAACACCCTTTACCAGGCAACAGCTATTGCCGCAGGAAGAGAAACTTGAAGTAGGAAAACAAAGGAGTGAGCTTTTTATAGGTATCCCTAAAGAAACATCATACCAGGAGCGCCGTATATGCCTTATTCCCGATGCTGTAAACTCGCTTACTGCACATGGACACAGGGTAATGATTGAGGCAGGCGCCGGACTTAGCTCTGGCTATACAGACAAAGATTATAGCGATGCAGGTGCCGAAATTACACATGACACCAAAAAGGTTTTCGGCTGCCCTATCGTCCTTAAAGTAGAACCGCCTACGGTAAACGAAATTGAGATGATGGATATGCAGACACTGGTTATATCTGCAATACAGCTTAAAACACAGCGTAAAGAATATTTTGAAGCGCTGGCCGCTAAAAAAATAACCGCCCTTGCCTTTGAGTTTATAAAAGACGAAGACGGCTCTTACCCTGCCGTAAAATCACTCAGTGAAATTGCAGGTACGGCTTCGGTCCTGATAGCATCAGAGCTGATGATAAACCAAAAAATCGGTAAGGGTCTTTTACTGGGTAACATTACCGGCGTTCCCCCTACCGAAGTTGTAATTATTGGGGCAGGAACCGTTGCAGAATTTGCTGCCAAAACAGCAATAGGTCTTGGTGCCAGCGTAAAAGTATTTGACAATTCTATTACTAAACTGCGTCGTCTGCAAAGTAGCCTGAACCAGCGTATCTTTACATCTACCATACAGGAAAAAACGCTGCTTAAGGCGCTTATGCGTTGTGATGTGGCTATTGGCGCGATGCGCGGAAAAAACCGCACGCCTATTATTGTTACCGAAACAATGGTAGAACATATGAAAAAAGGCGCTGTAATAATTGATGTATGTATTGATACAGGCGGATGTTTTGAAACGTCAGAAGTTACTACTCATGAAAAGCCCACTTTCGTAAAAAACAACGTGATACATTATTGCGTACCTAATATTCCATCCCGCTATTCTAAAACCGCATCAATATCAATTAGCAATATAATCAGCCCTTTCCTGCTTCAGATAGCAGAAGATGGTGGTATAGAAAGCGCAATACGCTGCAATGCAGGATTAAAACATGGTATTTATTCTTATCATGGCCTTCTTACCAACCGATCTATTGCCGACTGGTTTTCGCTATCGTACAGGGATATTAATCTGATCGTATTTTAAAAACTTCTTTTTGGAAAATTCTATACTTCTTGTTATTGCCGGTCTTTTAATTGGCACATGCGGTACGCTGATAGGCGCCGGTGGCGGCTTCATACTTGTACCTTTACTGCTTATCTTTTA
>JBQGDS010000054.1:0-3209 GCA_052039185.1 Flavobacterium sp. | reverse complement strand
CGTAAAAAGGAAAACCTATTACCCTATCGTAAAATTGTCCTGTATATAAATAATCTGTATTCCGGCAGGGCGCCACCTTTTTTGTCATAATCAGGAACACAACACAACAGAATTTATTTTTAAACAATAACACATACAATGACAAAATACATATCAAAAATCACAGCCCTTTTTTCAATAACCGCGCTACTGTCTTTAACATCATGTAGCGATGATGATAATGACACTCCGGTACCTGCCCCTGCCCTTCAGGTAATATTAACCGAAGTAGGTCATGGTGGTACGCCACCACATGCACACGCAGGTGAAGACCTTCACCTGGAAGCCGAAATACTTGCTCATGCAAAAATTGCCGGAGTGATTGTAACAATACACAGTGAGAGCAATAACGGCGCACCGGAAATAACACAAGCATATAATGACTACAATGGGCTTATTAATGCTGAGTTCCACAAGCATATTGACATTCCGGCATCGCACCCTGCAGGTCTTTACCATTTGCATCTTACAGTTACTGATATGAATGGAAATAGCGTATCGGCTGAATCAGAGCTTGAAATACTTGCAGCCGGACAAGGAGGTGAAATAAATATTGCACTTACTGAAATTGGTCACGGGGCAATAGGCAGTTCACATTCACATGCAGGAGAGGAACTTCATGTAGAAGGAACAATTACCTCAGCACATGCTGTAACAACAATAAACGTTGAAATTCATAATGAGTCTGACCCTCTTGTACCGGCTATTGAAGCTGAATTTATCAACTATGCAGGGCAGACTAACATTAATTTCCACGAGCATATTCTTATTCCTGCCTCACAGCCTGCCGGTCACTATCATTTCCACATTACCGTTACTGATGATGAAGGAAATTCTAAAACGGCAGAATACGAACTTGAAATAGAATAGTAACAATTGGCACAGGGGGCAACACCTCCTGTGCTTAAATAAAAAAATTATGAAAAACCTAAAAATAATAAGTGGTGCATTATTTATGCTATTTGCACTTAATGCCTGCAGCAGTGATGACTCATCATCATCCGTAGACGATGTAAAACCGGTAATTGACATGACTATACAGGGCGGGTTCCCTACCAGTTGTGCCACAGTAGCAAGAGGTCAGGCTATACCTTTTAAAGCGCTATTTAAAGATAATGTTGCCTTAGGCGCCTACAGTATTAATATCCACAACAATTTTGACCATCATTCGCATGATACCGAAGTGGGCACATGCAGTTTTGATCCGGTTAAAACCCCTGTAAATCCGTGGTCGCAAACCTTTACCTATACTATACCTGCAAATAGCGCAGCGTTTTTAGCCGAACAAACTATTGCTGTACCGCAGGATATTGATACGGGTGATTATCATTTTATGATACAGCTTACCGATGCCCAGGGTTGGGCAACCATGCGAGGAATAAGTTTTAAGATTGTAGAATAAAAGCCGAAAAGCCTGCTATATCACATAGCAGGATTTTTTATTTCTATATTATTCGTTTTACGATTTAACAGCATAGGCCAAATGGTGAGAAGTATCATAAAAAGCGCAAAACATACTATCGTAGCACCATTGGTTTGTATTAAAAAAGCATGGATGGCTGCCGCAGCAATAACCGATTTTGTCCTGAGTACAGAGAAAGTAAGTATTAAAGAAAAAATAATGCAGAAGGCAAAAAATACCCAAAAGCCGCCGTACATATTAAAATCTTTAAATACCAACAGGTGCCATACACTCCACATTACACCTGAAACTAAACTTTTAAAGATATAGCTTGTAACACACAATTTGTTTATAAGATAACCTCTCCAGGCATATTCTTCCATGAGGTTATAGATAAATGCAAAAAAGCATATCAGCAAAGCCCATAAATGCTTATCAACACCATGGTCATTATTTATGCCGTAAATACCGTAGCATGTAAATAGGATTGCGGGAAAAAACAGGCTTTTAAAACCTCCATTACCAAAAAATGTTATATCTGTACTACCCTTTCTTATTTTGTAAAAAATTGCAGTAACAATTACCAGGGCTATACCGTGATTATAATTAAATGTAAAAGGGATATCACTCACTTCGGCCAGCAAAACGCTTAAAAAGTTGGGCAGCTTTCTGGCTATATAAGTTGCAATCAGGATTAATGTATAGTAAATCAGGATGGTAATCCAGTCAACTTCTCTGCTATTTTTAAATAACTTCATAGGTTTTGTAAGTGTGTTTTTACAATAATACCAATTTTATTAAAATGTATGTAATACTTTGCTATTTTTACATCATATACAAAATGGAAATGATTTCTCATTTTTACAAATCAATAGTAACAATCTAAATATTCCTATGGAATCAAAACATAAAAATGCTTCTAAAATATCAGACCTAAGCAACGAAGAATTGCTTAAAAAACATAAAATGTATAAAGGCTTGGTTATTACACAAGCTGTAATGATAGGATTTCTTGCCGGGATATGTATTTACCTGACTGCTAAAAACGGATTCAGCGTATTCACTGTATTGCCTGTTTCCTTTTTAGGTGTACTTATCCCAAGTATTATTTTTTATACCTCAGCAAAGAAGGAAATGAAATCCCGTAATTTATAATTACAATACATTCAACGATCCTGAAGCCTTTTGTACTGCAAAAGGCTTTTTTATTACTAAGTTTGGCATAATGACACGAAATATAAAGACATTTTCACTTAACGGCATCGTGGCCGAATATCATGAAACCAATGCAGCTGCACGCGTGCTTGTTTTCCTGCATGACTCACTAGGTTGTATTGAGTTATGGCGTGATTTTCCAGCAAAACTTGCCGATGCAACAAAATGTAATATGCTGATATATGACAGGCTAGGCTATGGAAAATCTGAACCTATGCACACACATGTCCGTCCTGTAAATTATCTTGAACACGAAGCCGATTCACTTAACGATTTGCTCGTTCAGCTTAATATTAATAATGCCCTACTCTTTGGACACAGCGATGGGGGATCTATAGCACTTATTGCTGCAGTAAAATATCCCGAAAGGATAAAAGCCATAATATGTGAAGCGGCACACATTTTTGTAGAAGAGGTAACTCTTGCCGGTATAAGGGCAGCAATGGAGGATTATAAAACAACTAACCTTGCCGAACGCCTGGCAAAATACCATGGGAATAAAGTAGACACATAGTTTAAATCCTGGACAGAAACCTGGACACGAAATGATTTC
>JBQGDS010000053.1:0-3222 GCA_052039185.1 Flavobacterium sp. | reverse complement strand
CGTATACGTTAGATTTCCAATCGTTCTTATGGCTTTCCAGCACCCACTCACGCAGGAAGTTATCATACCGGTCAAGTGGCAGGAACCAGTGCTTGGTTTGCTTTAATACAGGCTTGCTGCCCGTTATGGTTGATTTAGGATTGATAAGATCGGTAGCGTTTAATGATGATCCGCATTTTTCGCACTGGTCGCCATATGCTTCCTCATTACAGCACTTAGGGCAGGTGCCAGTTACAAAACGGTCAGCCAGGAACTGGCCTGCCTGCTCATCATATAATTGTTCGGTAACTTCTTCTATGAACTTACCCTCATCATACAATTTCCTGAAAAATTCTGAAGCGGTATCATGATGCACTTTAGCCGATGTACGGGAATAGTTATCGAAAGAAACGCCGAAATCTTCAAAGCTTTTTTTAATGATGCCGTGGTACTTGTCAATCACTTCCTGTGGTGTAATACCTTCTTTTTTAGCTTTCATAGAAATGGCTACGCCGTGCTCATCGCTTCCGCAGATGAATGCCACATCTTTGCCCTGAAGGCGTAAAAAACGCGCATAAATATCGGATGGGACGTAAACTCCGGCCAGGTGGCCTATATGTATAGGGCCATTAGTGTAAGGCAATGCGGCCGTTATGGTATATCTTTTCGGGTCTTGTAACATCAGGTAAAATATTTAAGGTGCAAAAGTACAAATTATTCAGTTAGCCACGAATGCGCCTGATAACGGACTCATTTATTTATATTTGTATAAAGCAATGTATATGCCTGTAAGATCATTTATTCTATTCCTGGTTTTTGCCTCATGCACAATGGCTGCCCAAACAGCTATCAAAATACCGCCTTACCTAAAAAAAGGCGATACTATTGGCATATTAGCCACTGCCAGGAAAGTAGAACTTAAATCATTACAGCCCGCAATAAAACTTGCCGAAAGCTGGGGGCTGCATGTTGTGGTAGGCAAAACAGTAGGGCTGGATAATAACCAGCTTGCAGGACAGGACTGGCAGCGCGCTACAGACATGCAGGAAATGATGGATAATCCTGCCATTAAAGCTATCTGGAGCGCTAAAGGAGGATATGGTACGGTAAGGATTGTAGACAGGCTTAATTTCTGGAAATTTAAGCAGAAGCCTAAATGGATCATCGGGTTTAGCGATATGACGGTACTGCACAGCCATATCCATACACTAGGGTATGCTACACTGCACGGACTAATGGGCATAAGCGTGTCACGTACCACCCCTGACGCAATTGAAAGTTTCCGAAAAGCGTTGTTTGGAGAAAAGCTGGAATATACTATCCCAGCACATGCTTTTAATAAAAAAGGCAACGCAACTGGACAATTAGTGGGCGGTAACCTTTCAGTATTATATAGCATTGTGGGTTCAAAATCAGAAGTGGACACAAAAGGCAAGATACTATTTATAGAAGACCTGGATGAATACCTGTATCATATAGACCGTATGATGATGAACCTGAAACGCAACGGGTATTTCAGTAACGTGAAAGGAATTATCATTGGAGGCATGACCAAAATGCGTGATAATGATATTCCCTGGGGGCATAACGCCCTTGAGATTATCCAGGATATTACAAAAGAATATAACATCCCTGTTTGCTTCAACTTTCCGGCCGGGCACATTCAGGATAACCGCGCATTGCCTTTTGGCAAAGAAGTAACGATGGAAGTTACCCCGTCAGGCACTAAACTATCTTTTAAATAATGGCCGAGCATAACGAACTGGGCAAATTGGGCGAACAAATGGCGGTTGAATACCTCCAGAAAAATGGCTATACTGTTTTGCAGACGAACTGGATGTTCCAAAAAGCAGAAATTGACATCATTGCCCAAAAGGGTGATGTGCTGGCCATAGTAGAGGTTAAAACGAGATCATCGGTTGAGTTTGGATTGCCGCAGGAGTTTGTAAAACCTAAAAAAATCCAGCTGCTGGTTAAGGCTGTGAATGAGTACATTTTGCAAAATGACCTCGATGCCGAAGTGCGTTTTGATATTATCTCAATTTATAAAAATAAAGGGAATTTTGAAGTAGAACATCTTGAAGATGCATTCTTTCATTTTTAGTTGTTAATTATTTAACACAATGTATTAGTTTGTTATATTTGTTGCGCAAACAACAACTACACACACAACTAATTAAGCTATGAAAACAATTTCTTCGGTAGTGGAGCACTACATAAAAACGAAGCCCTTTTTACTAAGTGCATTATCTCAGGGAATAATTAACCTGACATCGCTTGCACGCACCATGATGCCTGACCTGGAACAGGAACTGGGCAAAGATATTAAGCAGGGGGCTGTGGTGATGTCCCTAAAAAGGTTGTCGGAGGATCTTAATTTCCGGGTTAATCATAAAATTGTAAAAGTACTCAAGAATATAGGCGATATAACTGTGCGTTCATCGCTTACCGATTATACATTTGCCGTTTCTGATACCATATTGAACAAGCAGGCAGAACTTATAACTGCCATCAACTCACATCCTGAAGTTTTTTATACATCATCACGAGGGGTAAATGAAACTAATATTGTAGTGAGCTCATCAATGAACAGCGTTGTGGAAAAGCTGTTTGCCGATGAGAAAAAGATAGAGCGAACCGACGACTTGGCTTCTATCACTGTAAAGCTCCCAAAGGATAATATTTCTACACCGGGGGTCTATTATTATATCTTTCAGCGATTGGCGTGGGAAGGTATCATTATAAGCGAGGTTATTTCTACCGCATATGAGTTTACCATACTAGTAAGCGAACAGGAGGTAGACCTGGCATTTAAAGTGATAAAGGATTTAAAGAGTCTGTAAACAGTTACGGTAGATAAGATTCAAAATTAACAGATATCTCATGGTAAATGCAGTACTTTTGGTACTGCATTTTTATTTTATGGCAACACTATTTATTTTAGCTGTACTAGTTGCAGCAGTTATTATTTTCCTGAATCAACCAAAATTTGGCAGCCTGCCAAAAGGCAGCAGGAAGCAGCAGGTACTTCAATCTCCAAACTATGCTAAAGGCGAGTTTCAAAACCTTGTATTTACTCCAAGCCTTGCCGAAAATATTAGGTACTATACGGTTTTTAAAGAGTTCTTTTTTGATAAGGATAAAAGGAGCAAGCCAAAGGCTATACTGCCTTCTCAAAAGCATGACCTGCTGAGTCTTGACCCTGCAGAAAATATAATAGTATGGTTCGGGCACTCATCCTAC
>JBQGDS010000052.1:0-13169 GCA_052039185.1 Flavobacterium sp. | reverse complement strand
TTATGTGTGGGTGCGGATCATAGTTTTCTAATGTAAAATCCTCAAATTTAAAATCGAAGATATTTGTTATTTCGGGGTTAAGCTTCATTGTGGGTAACGGGCGTGGTTCGCGGGTAAGCTGTAACTCAAGCTGCTCTATGTGATTGTTATAGATATGCGCATCACCAAAAGTGTGTATAAAATCACCCGGCTGATAACCGCACACCTGTGCAATCATAAGCGTCAGCAACGCATAAGATGCTATATTAAACGGCACACCCAGGAAAATATCGGCGCTGCGCTGGTACAGCTGGCAGCTCAGTTTTCCGTCAGCAACATAAAACTGGAAAAATGCATGGCATGGTGGCAACGCAACTTTGCCCTCGGCTACATTATCACTGAATGATTTGGAGGTGTCCGGCAGTACGCTTGGGTTCCATGCCGAAATAAGCATACGGCGGCTGTTAGGGTTGTTTTTCAGCGTATCAATAAGCTCGGTTATCTGGTCTATCTCTTTACTGTCCCAGTTGCGCCATTGGTGGCCGTACACAGGGCCAAGGTTACCGTTTTCATCTGCCCATTCATCCCATATTTTTACGCCATTATCTTTAAGGTATTGTATATTGGTATCTCCTTTAAGGAACCAAAGCAGCTCATGTATGATCGACTTCAGGTGGAGTTTTTTAGTGGTTACCAAAGGGAAGCCTTCACTCAGGTCAAAACGCATCTGGTAGCCAAAAACGCTTAGTGTCCCAGTTCCTGTACGGTCGCCTTTTTGGTTTCCGGTCTCTAAAACATGCTTAACGAGGTCGTGATATTGTTTCATTTTTGCTGCTTGATTTCGATGAATAATTCTGCCTGCAAAATACATAAAATGAAAATTCCCCTGACGAGATGTGCAGGGGAATTTTTCATAATGTTATTAACCGGGTTGCCAAAAGTTAGCTTTCCCTTTTTGATATCTCATCGCGTATTTTAGCAGCCTTTTCATAATCTTCATTTTGTACTGCGCCTTCCAGCATTTCGTGCAGTTCCTGCAGGCTGTACTGGCTATAGCCTTCGCCTGCTACTGTTTCGCTATGCCCGAAGGTTTCAGGGGCAGAAAGTACATCATCATGCTCTTCGCCGCCTTCAGTATCACTTTCAGGATTTATCTTCAGGTATATACCTGCTTTGTCAAGTATGTTCTTGTAGGTAAATATAGGTGCGCTGAAACGCAGTGCAAGAGCAATAGCATCAGATGTGCGGGCATCAATAATTTCCTCAATCTTATCCCTTTCGCAAATAATGCTTGAAAAGAAAACACCGTCAACCAGTTTATGGATGATTACCTGCTTAACCACAATGTCAAACCTGTCAGCAAAATTTTTGAACAGGTCATGCGTAAGCGGCCTTGGCGGCTTTATCTCTTTTTCTAAGGCAATAGCTATGGATTGGGCTTCGAATGCGCCGATTACAATAGGTAATTTTCTTTCACCATCTACTTCATTAAGAATCAATGCATACGCTCCGTTTTGCGTCTGGCTGTATGAGATTCCTTTAATAGTAAGTTTTACTAAGCTCATATTTTTTTAAGTGTACAAAAAAGGGCTATCTGAACCAAAGATAATCTATCCCGTATCAGATAGCCCTTTAAGAGGGCACAATTTATAATAAAATTATGAGTTTTGCGCCTTGAAAGCTTTTATTTTTTCTGTCAGTTTTGGCAGTATCTCAAAAGCATCTCCTACAAGTCCATAGTCTGCAACTTTAAAGAAAGGGGCATCGGCATCAGAGTTGATAACTACTTTTACTTTAGATGAGTTGATACCCGCAATATGCTGTATAGCGCCTGAAATACCTACTGCAACATAAAGGTTTGAAGCTACAGGCTTACCTGTTTGACCTACGTGCTCGCTGTGAGGTCTCCACCCAAGGTCTGATACCGGTTTAGAACATGCCGTAGCCGCGCCAAAAGCAGCAGCAAGATCTTCAATAAGATGCCAGTTTTCAGGACCTTTAAGTCCGCGTCCGCCGGATACTACTACTTCAGCATCGGCAATAGTAACTTTACCTGTAACTTTTTCTGATGATTCTACTTTTACGGTAAAATCGTTATCGTTTAATGACGGGTTGAATTCTTCAACTGAAGCACTTCCTGACGACTCAACCAGACCGAATGAGTTCTTGCCGATGGCAAGTACTTTTACATCTGTAGTTATTTCAGTAATGTTGAAAGCCTTGTTAGAGAATGCATTTCTTTTAACCTGGAAAGGTGAAAGGCTAACAGGCTGTGCTACTACGTTGCTTGCATAACCTGCCTCAAGCCCTACTGCTACAAGTGGCGCTATGTAAAGACTATCGGTAGTTGAAGCGAAAAGCACAATTTTAGCGCTTTCTTTTTGTGCAGCCTGTTTAAGTGCATCGGCAATAGCCTTAGCATTGAACGACGAAAGCTTGTCTGACTTTACATTAAGCACTTTGTCAACACCATACTGCCCAAGCGGAGAAGCATCAGCAGCATTAATTGTTAGTGCAGTTACGGTAGTACCGGTTTCGCCTGCTATTTTTTTAGCATAAGAAGCAAGCTCAAAAGCTGTTTTCTTAAATTTTCCTTCTGCTGATTCAGCATATATTAAGATAGACATGATCTTTAATTTTTTAATTTGTTAATGTATCAATGTAACAATTGCTTTGCGGTGAATTGCTACATTAAAAAAAATGATTCATTGTTACATTAAATAACTTTCGCCTCGTTATGCAGCAGGTTTACCAACTCATCAAGGTTGTCAGGGCTTATCATTTTTACAGCCGATTTAGGTGCAGGCTTTTCAAACTTAACCGCTTTTGTTTTTACATCGGCAGCTGCCGGCTCAAGTACTGTAAGTGCTTTTTGGCGCGCCATCATAATACCGCGCATGTTTGGTATACGCAGATCCTTTTCTTCTACCAGGCCTTTTTGTCCGCCGATTACCAGCGGAAGCTTAGCGCTTAATGTTTCTTTACCTCCGTCAATTTCACGTATGGCTTTTGCATCGCTGCCGTTTACATCCAGTTTAATGCAGGAGTTCACAAAATCATAGCCCAGTAGGCCTGCAAGCATACCGGGTACCATACCGCCATTATAGTCAAGTGATTCTTTACCGGCAATTACAAGATCATAACCGCCATTTTTAACTACTTCGGCAAGTTGTTTTGCAACAAAAAATCCATCGGTAGGGTTGGCATTTACACGTATAGCTTCATCGGCGCCTATGGCAAGAGCCTTCCTTAAAGTAGCTTCAGCATCAGTACCGCCTACGTTTACAACTGTAACGTTTGCGCCTTGCTGCTCTTTAAATTGTATTGCCCTTGTAAGGCCAAATTCGTCGTTCGGGTTTATTACAAACTGTACCCCGGCAGCATCAAACTCGCTGTCGCCGTTGGTAAAATTGATTTTTGAAGTAGTATCAGGCACGTGGCTGATGCAGACTAATATTTTCATTTTTATAAAGTTATAAAGTTGATTTCCGTTACGAAAATAATAATTTTTGTTGAATTACAAAACTATGCACGCATAACAATTGTGAAATATTTCGGAAAGAGCTGTTTAAAATGTTTAAATCGTAAAAATACAGATGCTAAAAATGATATTTTTAAATTGTTTTCATGAAACTACTTGCCCTGTTTGTAAGCAACGTATGCTTCGGCCAGTTTATATACTTCTTCATGTTTAAATTCTTTATTTTCTATTCGGGCATTGAAGCTGTCTTCACTATCAAAATACTGTATGGCGCTTTTCCTGAATTGTTTATCATGGCCTATAACAGTTGCCCCATTTGTAAATGATGTTATCATTGCCGGAAATTCTTCGCCCGGGCGTTTAAATAAAATAAAAATGTCGGCCCAGGTACCGCTTCTATCAACAGTGCTTGATATCATTTTGCCTTTTTTATCTATATAGTAAGATTGTGCCAGGTTATAGGCTGCAATAAGTTCGTTTGAAAACGTCATTAAAACCCAGGTTTTTCTCTTAGGGGTTTTCTCCTTTTTTTTGCCGAATAAAACCCGGTACCGGGTGTGTTCAAAATAAAATTGATCTCCCGTTTCGCTGGTGTAGGTTATGCTCTTTATATTGTCATCTTTTTGTTTTTCAGTTTTTCCATTTTCAGTTGCTTTAAAAATTACGTTGCCTGAAAAAAGATCGTTGCCGGGCAGGCTGGCGTAGCCTTCGGCAATTTTGCCGTCATTATATGTCAATTTAGCTTTGTAAAACTTAGTAGCAAAGGAGTTTATGCTTATTAGCATAATAAAAAGGAAGGTGAATCTTTTCATGGCTATGATTTAATAAATTTGGGCGTAAAAATATAAAATTATGTTAAAACGTCGACTATTTCGTTTTCGGAGATTTATAACAAATGTATAATGCTTAACAGGTAAAATAGCGCAATAATTAGTAAGAGTTATAAAGTAAAATTTTTATTTTTGCGTTTCATTTATAAGAAAAGAAATTTTACCACATGAGAACGATACAGTTTAGGGAAGCCATTTGCGAAGCAATGAGCGAAGAAATGCGCCGTGACGAAACCATATATTTAATGGGTGAAGAGGTTGCTGAATATAATGGCGCCTACAAAGCATCTAAAGGTATGCTTGACGAGTTTGGCCCGAAAAGGGTTATTGATACCCCAATTGCCGAGCTTGGTTTTGCAGGTATAGCAGTAGGCAGCGCCATGAATGGTAACAGGCCTATTGTAGAGTTTATGACCTTTAACTTCTCTCTTGTAGGTATTGACCAGATTATAAATAATGCCGCTAAAATGCGCCAGATGTCTGCCGGGCAGTTCAGTATGCCAATGGTGTTCCGTGGGCCTACGGCTTCAGCAGGGCAGCTTGCAGCAACACACTCACAGGCTTTTGAAAACTGGTATGCCAATACTCCGGGCCTTAAAGTAGTTGTGCCATCAAATCCTTATGATGCAAAAGGACTTTTAAAATCTGCTATTCGTGATAATGACCCGGTTATCTTCATGGAATCAGAGCAAATGTATGGCGACAAAGGCGAAGTGCCTGATGGAGAGTACACACTGCCTCTTGGTGTAGCTGATATAAAGCGTGAAGGTAAGGATGTAACAATCGTGTCTTTCGGAAAAATCATAAAAGAAGCCTTTATAGCTGCCGATGAGCTTGAGAAAGACGGTATAAGTTGCGAAATTATTGACCTTAGGACAGTTCGCCCTATGGATTATGATACTATACTTACCTCGGTAAAGAAAACAAACAGGCTTGTAGTATTGGAAGAAGCATGGCCTTTTGCAAGCGTTGCTTCTGAAATTACATATATGGTTCAGGAAAGGGCATTTGATTACCTTGATGCTCCTGTACAGCGTATAACAACAGCCGATACTCCGGCGCCTTATTCTCCTGCGTTACTTAAGGAGTGGTTGCCTAATGCAGGCGATGTTGTTAAGGCTGTCAAAAAAGTTATGTACAAGTAACAAAATAACACCTATATTTGAAACTTCATCATATACATATGATGAAGTTTTTTGTTTATATCCCTATGAAAAGAAAAGTCCTGTTTTTGCTGTGGTTCTTTATTGCCTCTGCAGCTGCCGTTTTTTCGCAAACCAAGGTGGGTGGCGTAGTGGTTGACGATAAAGGGGAAACCATTCCTTATGCCAACGTGTATTTTAAAGGGACAAGTGAAGGTGTTATTACCGATGAGAACGGTAAATTTTACCTTGAATCAAAAAACAGCTATACTGACCTGATGATATCTTTCGTGGGATTTACACCGAAAGAAATAAAACTTACCAAAACTTCTACGCTTGACCTTAAGGTTGTGCTTGCAGATGCGCAGCAAATTAAGGAAGTGCGGATATATTCAGGCAAGACATCTAAAAAAGATAATCCTGCTATTGATATACTCCGTAAAATATGGGAACGCCGGCGCAAGAACGGGTTAAGGATGTTTAAGCAGTATGAGTATGATAAATACGAAAAAGTAGAGTTTGACATGAATAGCATAGATAGTGCTATGATGAAGAACAAGCTTTTTAAAGGCATGGAATTTATTTTCCAGTATGTTGATACTTCTAATGTTACCGGCAAAACATACCTGCCAATTTTTATTAATGAAGCTATAGGTAAAGTATACGGAGATAATACAACAAACAGCAAAAAAGAGGTTCCTCTGGCTAACAGGAACTCAGGTTTTAGCAATAACCAGCAGATAATAGCTTTTGTAAAGGACCTGTATGCCGATTATGATATTTACGACAACTACCTTAAGCTTTTTGACAAAGATTTTGTAAGTCCGCTATCGCGTACAGGTATTAATGTATATAACTACGTGCTGGCCGATAGTACTTATATTGACAAGAAATGGTGCTACAATATTGTGTTCTATCCAAGGCGTAAGAACGAACTTACTTTTAAAGGGAACTTCTGGGTGAACGATACCACCTTTGCTATCAAGAAAATTGATATGTCGGTTAGTAAAAATGCCAACATCAACTGGGTAAAGGATATTTATATAGAGCAGGAGTTTGAAGTGCTGAATGACTCGGTTTTCCTTTTAACCCGGGACCACATGATGACTGATTTCGCTCTTAATAAAAAGGATGAATCCAAAGGGGTGTATGGTAAGCGTACCACATTGGCGCGAGACCACAAATTTAATATTGAGCGGCCACAGGAATTTTATAAAAAGGAAGTCAACCTCCATGATGAAGCCATACACAACCGGTCAGACGAATACTGGCAGGAAAACAGGTTTGAAGCATTAAATGCTGATGAAAAAGGTATTTACGAAATGCTTGATACGCTTAAAACCGTGCCTACCTTCCAGCGTTATTATAATATTATTGCCACGCTGGGCAGTGGCTACTACCAGATGGGCAACTTTGACTATGGCCCAATATTCTCTTCGTTTGGCTACAATGATGTTGAAGGACTAAGGTTGCGTACAGGAGGCCGTACCTACTTCGGGCAAAACGACCCATGGCGCATTGAAGGCTATACAGCTTATGGTTTTAAAGATAACAGGTTTAAATACGGTATATCGGGCAAATGGATGGTTGATAAGCGCCGCAGGATTATTCTTGCAGCGGGTAACAGGCGCGATATTGAGCAGATAGGTGTGAGCCTTACTGCTACTAACGATGTGCTTGGGCGAAGCTTTGCATCATCGGCTATATTTGCCAGTGGTGATAACAGCAAGCTTACCGATATTAATTTTACCACTTTTTCAGCAGAGATTGAAGCGGTAAAAAACCTAGTGCTGCGTTCCAGCTTCTCATACCGTACACTTAAGTCGGCATCTCCTACTTTCAGCCTTGATTATTTTATTGATCCAAATAACCCTGCGCTGGGAACACAGAGTTCTTTAAAACAGTATGAATTTGGTTTCCTTATAGATTATACGCCTTTCCGCAGAACGGTAGGCTATGGCGTGGAACGCACCGATGTAGATTATAACTATGCAAGGCTGTTCCTTAATTTTACACAGGGTATAAAAGGCATATTGGATAGTGATTTTGAATACCAGAAACTGCAGTTTTATTACCGCCAGCCAGTACTTGTAGGTGGTTTTGGCCGCTTGTTTACAACTCTTGAAGCAGGTAAGATTTTTGGTGAAGTGCCACTCGGGCTCATGGGAGTGGTACCGGGTAACCAGTCGTATTTTATTATTGACAATACCTATAACCTCATGAATTATTATGAGTTTGTGGCAGATGAGTATGTGTCACTGCATCTGGAGCATAATTTTAACGGCCGCATATTTTCACGGATACCGGGCCTAAGGGATTTGAACCTTCGTGAAATTATAGGTAAAAAAGGAGTGAGGGGTAATGAATCTGACGCAAACAGAAGGCTTAATGCTTCAAATATTGTATATCGTGCTCCTGAAGATATTTATTGGGAATATCATGCCGGCATAGGTAACATTTTCAAGGTATTCAGACTGGATTTTGCATGGAGGGGAAGTTATCTTGACCTGCCGGATGCCAACCGTTTTACTGTAAAAGGTGTATTCGGTTTCCATTTTTAACAAACTTTCTGAAGGAACAGGAAAAATTTGTACATTCGTACAAATATTATTTTACCGAAATGAAAAAAACACTGTTTTTTGTTATGCTTACTCTTTTTGCCTTCGCGTGCAAAAAGGAAAGCATAGCCCACGAAGGTTACCTAAATAGGGCGGTGGGATTTGAGAAAAACGGTAAATATGTGGTAAACTTGCCGGAAGGGCTGGAAACCCAGTGGGAAAAAGCACTGACAGAAGATGGTATAAAGGAAGAGCTGGAAGGTTTTAAAATTGTTAAGGGTATAACCCGGGGTGATGCACAGGAGGATTATTATGTTTTGCTTGCCCGTTCTAAAAGCGGCGTAGTAAAAACTGCAGCAATGCTAACCCTGAAAACAGGGAAATTTTATTTTGAAAAACAGGAAGGGCAGGAATCCCAGGTGTATATAAAAATTTTGTGTTCAGGCGAATGCCCTGCAGGATGTGATCCGGTAGTACATGTAGCCGGTAACAACAAGTTTTTAGTATGCTCACCTTGTATTGATTGTGTAAAGACAGAGAAAGAAATGCGTTAAATTTTAGTAAATGCTAAAATAATTAACGTTTGATTAGCTTTTCATTTCTGTTTATATTTTAATTTCGCTCTAATATTCAACCATTTAATATCCAATCGCCATGAAAAAATTACTACTTAAATCAGCCATTTTCATTGCTGTACTTGTTACAGTAATCAGCTGTAGCACCGATGCTGAGTCGGTAACGGTTAATGAAACAGTTTCTAATAAAACCAAAAGAAGTACATTGTGGGACGGTGTTATCGGCAAGGCGCTTGGAACAAAGTACACCGTTACGGCTAATAGGGCAATATTGATAAACGATCTTGAACAGGTGCTTCGTTCTCAGGGAGACACCATTACTATAGAGACACTACAGATTGTACAGAAAACGCCTATCAACAATCCATTTGAAAGAGGTTACATGCTTGTAGGCAGTGATACAAGAGGTACTTCAATAGGTGTTTTCCTTCTGCTTTCGCAGCAAAATGAGTTTACAATGCTAAGGCAAAGAGATATGGCAACTGCAACAACATGCCGTGGCTGTGCTACTGGCTGTAACCTGCAATACCTTACAATTGATGGTAAGAAGGTTGCCTATTGTAACGAAAATGGATGTGTGTACGATTGCGAAAAAACGGATAGCGACGCACTTTAAAATATAATTGATATGTTATTAGGCCTCCTTTTTTAAAGGAGGCTTTTTATTTTTGTAAAAATCATCTAATTATGGCCTTTCAGGAATCAGTTACTTATTTATTGCGAAAAGATAGCTTATTCAGGCAGATACTAGAAAAATACGGTATGCCGGGATTCCCGTCAAGAGAACAGGGATTTGCGGGTATGTGCCGTACTATACTGGAACAGCAGGTGTCGCTTGATTCGGCACGTGCATCGTATTACAGGCTGAAAGATTTTTTGGGTAATCTTACTCCTCAAAACGTAATTGCAGTGACAGATGAACAAATACGTTCCTGTGGTATTACGCGGCAAAAATCATTATACATAAGATGCCTGGCAGAAGCTGTTGTTTCAGGGGGAGTGGATTTTGAAAGCTTTCCATATAAAACGCCTGATGAGGTAAGGCGGGAGCTTATTAAAGTTAAGGGAATAGGAAACTGGACTATTGATGTATACCTTATGTTCAGCCTGCAATCGCCGGATGTGCTGCCACTGGGCGATATTGGTATCATTTCAGCCATAAATGACCTTACCGGGCTTACAGCAATGAGCGATATAATTACTTATACTAATGAATGGTCACCACATCGCACCGCGGCATCATTTTTCCTGTGGCATTACTATCTTGAAAAGCGGGGCAGGAAGTTTCCGCATTAAATAATTGTAAAAGTCTGGTTATGCAGTGGTTTTAATTGGGTTTTTATGTTTGTACAACAAGAATTTTACTGTACTTTTGCACCCGCTTAATTATAGAAAACAATAAGAAATTATAAAAATGACCGCAGCAAAATTAAAATCTTTCGATGTACTTATTGAAATACCGAAAGGTAGCAGGAACAAATACGAATACGACTTTAAACTGAAAAAAATACGTTATGACAGGATGCTTTTCTCATCTATGATGTATCCTGCTGATTACGGTTTTATACCTGAAACACTTGCTCTTGACGGCGACCCGCTTGATGTGCTTGTGCTTGTTACTGAGCCTACTTTTCCAGGTTGTGTTATGGAAGTGAAGCCAATTGGTGTTTTCCACATGGCAGATGAGAAAGGCCCGGACGAGAAAATTGTTTGCGTACCTATGAGCGATCCAATTTGGAATAAGCTTAACGATCTTAGCGACCTTAACCCACACCTTTTAAAAGAAATTGAACATTTCTTCCAGGTTTATAAAGATCTTGAGCACAAAAAAGTGGATGTAGAAGGATGGGGAGATGTTCAGGAAGCTTATGCAATTATAGATGAGTGTATTGACCGTTTTGAATCACTTGAGAACAAACCTGAAGAGCTTTTCAGCATCCGATAGGGTTAGGTTTCATAAAAAATTATAGATAAAGCAATATTCTGCAAAGAGTATTGCTTTTTTATTGGTTTGGTTTTGTTATATTTACGATAATATTAACCTCAACCAATCATTTTTTTATGGAATCAATTATGATATACGTGCCGGTAATACTGGCCGTACTGGGCTTGCTCTTTATGGCAGCCAAAAGATCCTGGGTATTAAAGCAGGATGCGGGCGATGGTAAGATGAAAGAAATTTCGGATTACATTTATGAGGGCGCCCTTGCCTTCCTCAAGGCAGAATATAAATTGCTTGCCGTTTTTGTAATCATAGCCAGTGTGGCGCTTGCCGTGATTGCCTATATAGTTCCCACCACAGATATGCTCATCGTGGTGGCTTTTATTTTTGGGGCTGTTTTTTCGGCGCTTGCCGGAAACATGGGCATGAAAATAGCTACTAAAACCAATGTACGTACCACACAGGCAGCACGTAGCAGCCTGCCACAGGCGCTTAAAGTATCGTTTGGCGGCGGTACGGTAATGGGGCTTGGCGTAGCCGGGCTTGCTGTATTAGGCCTTACAGGTTTCTTTATATTTTTCTTTCATTATTTTATGGATGGGCTGTGGGCAGCCAAAATGTTTGATGGTGCTATGCGCAGCCCGTCAGACCTGATGACAATAGTACTGGAAACCCTTGCAGGCTTTTCGTTGGGGGCAGAATCGATAGCATTGTTTGCGCGTGTGGGCGGTGGTATTTATACCAAGGCAGCCGATGTGGGTGCCGACCTTGTAGGTAAGGTAGAGGCAGGTATTCCGGAAGATGATCCGCGTAACCCAGCAACTATTGCAGACAATGTGGGTGATAATGTAGGTGATGTAGCCGGTATGGGTGCCGACCTCTTTGGTTCATATGTGGCAACAGTACTTGCCGCAATGGTACTGGGTAACTATGTGCTAAGAGATATTATGGTGGCAAATCCGGGCTTTACAGATATTTTTGGCGGTATAGGCCCAATTTTGCTTCCTATGGCTATAGCGGGCTTTGGTATCCTGTTTTCTATTATAGGGACACTGCTTGTAAAAATTAAAGATAATAATGCTAAAGAAGCCCAGGTGCAGGGAGCGCTTAACATGGGTAACTGGGTATCAATTATACTGGTTGCAATTTCCTGCTACTTCTTAGTGCAGTATATGCTGCCCGAAACCATGCGTATGGAATTTTACGGTGAAGAAGCCAAGGATATTTCATCAATGCGCGTGTTTTACGCAACTATTGTAGGCTTAATAGTAGGCGGTGTAATATCATCGGTAACCGAATATTATACCGGGCTTGGTAAGAAACCTATCCTGGCTATTGTGCAAAAATCAAGCACGGGTGCGGGTACCAATATTATTGCCGGCCTTGCCACAGGTATGGTGTCAACATTCCCAACAATACTTTTATTTGCTTCGGCTATTTGGGCATCCTATGCTTTTGCAGGGTTTTATGGCGTGGCGCTTGCGGCTTCGGCCATGATGGCCACTACTGCTATGCAGCTTGCTATTGATGCTTTCGGGCCAATATCAGATAACGCAGGAGGTATTGCCGAAATGAGCGAGTTACCTAAAGAGGTACGTACCCGTACCGACATATTAGATTCGGTAGGTAATACCACAGCTGCCACAGGAAAAGGATTTGCTATTGCATCGGCAGCGCTTACATCACTGGCGCTTTTCGCAGCTTATGTAACTTTTACCGGTATTGATGGTATTAATATATTTAAAGCGCCTGTACTGGCTATGCTGTTTATAGGCGGTATGATCCCGGTAGTATTCTCGGCACTGGCAATGAATTCGGTAGGTAAGGCAGCTATGGATATGGTATATGAAGTAAGGAGGCAGTTCCGTGAAATTGCAGGTATTATGGAAGGAACAGGCAAGCCGGAATATGGCAAGTGTGTTGAGATCTCAACCAAGGCAGCGTTGCGCGAAATGATGCTGCCGGGTGTACTAACCATAGGTTTCCCTATTGCTATTGTAATTTTAGGAATGCTTATTTATCCTGATAATTACCAGCTGGTAGCCGAAATGCTTGGAGGTTACATGGCAGGTGTTACGGTAGCGGGCGTGTTGTGGGCAGTATTCCAAAATAATGCAGGCGGTGCATGGGATAATGCCAAAAAATCGTTCGAAGCCGGTGTAATGATTATTGGCGAAATGACCTATAAAGGATCTGATGCGCACAAGGCTGCCGTAACAGGCGACACTGTGGGTGATCCGTTTAAAGATACTTCAGGCCCGTCTATGAATATTCTTATCAAGCTTACCTGCCTTATAGGGCTTGTTGTAGCACCAATACTTGGCGGGCATAACGTAACTCAGGCCGATGCCGATGCCCGGGCTCTGTCTACCGATGATAAAACAACCGAAATTGTAAATCCTGATGCACCAGTGGTTAAATCCGCAGAAGCAACAGAGGAGGTAGTTGTAGATAAGGAAACGCTGGCTGATGGCAAAATAAGGGCTACGGTAAGCGTTGTTGCAAAAACAAGTAAGGAAGAAGTAATTGAAGAGAAAATCTTTGAAGGTACAGAGGCTGAAGTAGATGGTAAAGTAGCCGAATTGAAGAAAAACAGGGAAATTAAATAAGCTTCCGCAAATTCATAAAAAAACCTCACTTTTAAGTGAGGTTTTTGTTTTTT